>CAZGEP010000206.1:0-6572 GCA_964524955.1 uncultured Planctomycetota bacterium
GGAAAAGAACTGGTGAGCAACATTCAGCGTTATCCGGGCACCGGTCCAGTCAATAGTTGTGGCAGACAGCTTGGGATCCTGAATTTTTCCGTATCGGCTGCCTCGGGCGGTGTGTGCCCAGCTTTCACGGTTGAGCAGGCTTTTGAATGTGATGTCCGGCCAGCGGGCCTCAAGCATCATTCGGCGGTCTGCAAATAGCTGTATAAACGGCTTGGCTGCTTTTATTTTGTAAATTTTGTCTTTATGCAGCGACCATTTTCCGGTAAATACCTCGGTCCCGCTTATTACGACCTTGCCGGCTGGATCAGCCATAAACCGGACAGGCTTTTCAGCCGTACCGGATACGTTCAGTGTCACGTTCTCCCTGTATGTGCCGGGGCGAACCAGACAGGTCTGGCCCGGCTGAATTAGTACTGTGGCACGTGAAATCGTTTTCAGCGGTTTTTCCGCTGTTCCGGGATTGGTATCACTTCCGTTCGGAGATACATAGATATCTGCTTTTTCCGCAGCGGAAGCCATGGACATACAGAAAAAAATAAAAAGAATTGTCAGCCGTTTTCTACTGTTCATCATACTTCTCCATAAACGAATTCGGTCATGAAAAAAACATTGACTATTATAAGTGAATAACGCTGATTTTCATCAATTTTACGAAATGTTTTACCATCAATATGTTTTGAGAGGCTGAGCTTTTTCAAGAATCATTTCCATTGCCTCAAAGGTAAGGCTTACACCCCCCGCGGTGAAAACAACGTTTTCAGCTTTCTTTGCCTCCAGAAATAGCATTGTATAATTTTTCGGTGGATATCCTCGTGATGGACAGCGGCGGTACCGTAATGCAGCCATTGATAACAGAAATGTTAGTCTTCTGTGAGAAGATTCCCATGGGAGAATCTCCCTGCAGGCAGTATGCTTCGGCTTCCGTCATGTTCAGATCGTCAAGCGAGACCTGTGCGCATTCTGTAAGAGTCATGTTGATCAGAAAGAGCCACGTTCTTTCGCTGCCTTCCAGCCAGAGAGCTTCAACACAGGCATCCTGGTCGGAATTTTCAGTATCAAGCGAAATCGGAACCAGGCGACCCGGCAGTGCCGGGCGGTAGAGCTTGAAGATCTCCACCGGGTCCGTTATCTCAATGTCAGCATTGCGGTGATTGAGAATTCCCATGCAGTTGACCAGATTATAGAAATGAGCGATCTCGAGGTTCGGGGCCATGAGTGCGAAACGGTGGATCATGCCGGCAATAAAGAGGCCGTGGAGGACCAGCGGCGGTTCCTCAAAGGCCCTGCCGTCCCAGTGTGACGCCTGCATGGCCCAGTTCCATTCAGCAATGCCAGTCTTCCAGCCGGCATTGTGAGCCCTGGACTGTTCAATAAACGTGCGCATGGCATTTTCAAAAGACCGCAGTTTGGCGGTAACGCTCTGTATCTGTTCGGCCGCACTGTTGTTTCGGCTGCAGCTGCCGTAAATCTGCACCTGTACATTGTCGATCAGGTCTGCATTGTCCAGCAGCGCCTGTTTCCATGGAGATTCGCTGACCGGTGTTTCCAGCTCTTCGTTGTTCATGATTGCCACAATGCGGTTGTTCGGATAGTGATTCTGAACCTGCGGAACAAAGACCTTGAGTACATCCGAATACATCTGTGGTGTCATGTGCGCCGTGGTGTAGAGGTAGGGATGATTCGCAATGTGCCAGTACATGCAGGGCGGTTCAGTATCTGCCTGTTTAAACCATGTCGCGCAGTAAGCGGCAAATTCCCCGGCTTCCTCCGGGGTTCCGGTGGCAACATTGAGTGTAAGCGTGGGCGCGATATTCTGATCCAGGCAGAGCTGCAGGAATTCATCCAGTCCGAAATCGTAGTGCAGGTACCAGTCCTGGTGAAAGGCGGCTTCCAGCATTGCCGGGCGCAGATGTACCGGTCCGGTACTGTGTCGCCAGTTCCAGGCATTGACCACAATGCCTCCCGCATACCGGAGTGTGGGAATACGCATATTCGCCATCTCGCTGATGATGCCGCTGCAGAGCAGGGGTTCGTCTTTGGGGCGAAGATGAATCTGGTCAATCCAGAGACTGCCGCCGTTAAGCACCTGAATGTGAAGACGGGTTTCATCATCATCTGCACAAGCGGCAAGGGGCAGGGAATATCGTTTGTAATAGGATGCGTCGATCAGCACTTCACCGGAATCATACGGCTCTGTCCTGCTCGCTAACGGATGCAGCGACACCCGGAGTCTGACCGGTTCGTGAAGGGCGCGCGCCCAGATCTCCAGTTCCAGCGTCTCTCCGGCCCGTACACTCAGACGGTTCTGGTGAAGGCTGTATGCGCTGTGCTGTGAATCCGCACGAATGAATTGTGCTTCCGATCCCATCAGTCCGGCGCCAGGGGTCAGTTCATAGGAGGCACGTCCGCAGCTGGCTCCCTGCCAGTGGGGAGCGACTCCGGTCATGCGGTGGGGTGGCCCCACAAATTTGGGATTGCGCAGGCGGTCGGAGAGAAGTCCGTTGGCTGTGGTCAGACACATTTCAATATTCTGTCCCAGGATCATTTCTGAGACCGTTGCAGTGGGCTGATCTTTTCGGGTGATGTTGATGTTCATTCGGTTATTCCTTATCCGATGCGATGATGGTTGTAATTGCCTTTACCGTCCATTCCACCAGTTCCTCACCCCCTGCGGGTCCGACCAGGCTGCTCGACGGCGCGGAACCGTATCCGCTGCCGTTTACCGAACGCGCTGTAGGCAGGTAGCTGCCCTGTCCGGCAAGCTGGACCAGAAAGGTCTGGATGGCCGGGCTTCGGGCCTTGATCTGGACCCCGTAGTCCAGATAGCACTCAAAGGGATTGGTCGCAATGATCACGTCACCGATCCGGATCACATGAAGCTCAGCCGGAAGGTGTGTCTCTTTCTGAAGGTAATCGTATCGCGACTTGACACGCGCCAGAAACTGCCATTTCGCATACGCCCTGGTTATGGGTACGTACCATCGGGGCTGCTCGCGGAAATTCGGGTCTGCATCCATTTCTTTTCGCAGCTGATCGAAATCGCGTCGGAAGGGGTGGGCCCCTGCCTGTGCGTGTTCGACCTCTGCCTCAGATATTTTCCAGCGGGTCAGCGGAACGGTTTCGACGCGATGCTTTAAAACAGGATTTGATCGACGATCACTCTTTGCGCAGGGCAGAATGTCCTCTACCGCGTCAGCGATTTGACGGGCAATGCGTTTGCGGAGCGTCTGTCCGCTGAGCCGCTGCATCCGGTCTGCAGCATCCTTTCCCCAGAGTCTGCGGGGGGACTGGTCTCCTGCGGTCGAACACTGGGACAGGACAAACAGGTCCGGGCCCAGACGCTGTCGGAGTTCAATTCGTACATCATGCCAGAAATCCGAGCTGATTTCAAAAATACATTCATCAGCCTGCGACGGGCAGGCCACGTTGATTACTACACCGCTCAGCGCTCCGTCTGAATTCCACGTGGCCATCAGGTTGACATCATGGTCCTCCCAGCCTTCAACATGGCTGAAGGTGTCTGCTGCAGTGTCACCGTACATGCAGCTGGATCCGTCGTTGAAGACAGCCCGACGGTTGTGTCCGACAACAGCGGCTCCCAGGCCGTATCCGATTGATCCGTCTGACCGGCTGCACCACGCATCCTGAGCTGCGTCGGCAATCCGTTGGGCAGCCCAGTCAATATACGTTGCGGGGTTCATCACGGGAAGAGGAATATCCTCGGATGGAAGTAACGCGCCGTCGCGTGCCGTAATGTCAGACGGTATATATGCAACCGGTCCCGCGTGGGTATGGGTTGCATTTAAAATAATGGATTCGGGATCCAGCCCGGGGCACGCGGCAGTGATCCGCTCACGTATACGGGTACGCAGACTTATCGATATGATGCACAGATCGCAGCTGATCAGCAATACTGCATTGGATGTGTTATCACCTGAAGAGAGTGCCAGTATGGTTGCCATGAGCGGATCACGGGTTCCTTCGGAAACGCGTGCAAAGTGCTGTCCATGCAGATTGACAGGGTGTTCAGGGGTAATATCCGCTGCAGCCCATCCGATCCGGAGGGGGGGGTGATTTGTAGAACTGTTCATGGGGTTTCCTTTGTATCATCCGGTAGTATAATGTCCGCGTCACGCCGCAGCTGTCTGATCAGCCAGTCTGCTGCCGGTGCGGCATCCAGCAGGCGGAGCGGGCAGTTATGGATTGCGTGTGTGATCAGAGCATTGATATTATTCAGCCCGGGTTCAAGCCTGGGGTACTGAAGCCATGTCCGGATTCTGTGACCGCGCATTCGGATGGGAATCAGACGGCCGTCTGTCGTGATGCTGTAGAGCTGTCGTTCTTCAGGTGCGGTTGCCCATGGCATTTCTGCCCATTCCTCACACCCGTGAAAGAAGGTGCAGCACTCCAGCCCGACACCGATGATCAGAACTTTTCCGTTCCAGGTTCGCAGCCGTCCGTAGGGACTTTCCGGAGGGCAGGGGGTCGAATCCTGTTCCCGGATAGCGATGAACTCGTCAGCCCGGGGACCCACAGCAGCGATGCTGTGCGTTGGATGGAGTCCTCGAACCGTGCCTGAACGCTTCCGGAATACTTCGGTCAGTGCGCCCACACAGGACGGCGTAAGCGCCTGGTGAAAGATCGGCTGCTGCGCATTGACCACCTTGAACGTGTGCGTGGGCATGGCCAGAATTCCGTCCGGTCCCACGGTCTCAAGCAGGGCATCGATTACCGTATCCGCGCCGCCGTCCACAGGCCCGAGTGTTCGAAGAGAGCTGTGAACCAGCACGGTATCGCCTGACCGCAGGCCAATGTTCTGAAAAGAGTTTTGTAAGTCTTGTTTGTTCAGCATAAAGGGATTCTTGTGTTGAACGGTTGTTGGCTTATCTCATTTCAAAGAGCATCCGGCTCCATTCGTCAACCATGCGATAGCCGGTCATCACGTCCCAGCGGGAACCCAGAGAAAAGGTTCCTTCCCAGCTTCCGCCCATAATGCCTTCAATGGTCGGGCAGTACCCGGTGGTGCCGTTGGTCAGCCCGAAAACAGCGGTGATCGGAAAGGGACTCCGGCGTTTGACCTGCTGTCCGAAATGGGTGAACATCTCGCACGGGGCAGTTACAAAGGCCATATCCCCGATCCGGCCGGCATGGATATCCACGGTTTCTGTACGCTGTCCGGTAAACTGCTCGTGAAAGAGAAGTGTTGAATTCGCTTTGGCATATACCAGCATCTTCTGGTCTCGCTTGCCCTCCCGGTACGCCTGCATGGTTTTCTGTGCCCATTCAAGGTGATTGTCGGGCATGGCGCGCAGGTCTGCTTCAAAATGTGTGCATTGGTGTGCAAGGGTAGTGCTGTTTCTGAAATCTGCATGCTGCAGCAGACGGAGCGTTTCACCGGTTACCAGATGCGCGGCCCGGGCAAGGCGTTGTTCGGGTGTTTCCGGAGTGCGCCGTCTCCAGTGTTCATCCATGACGCTGTTGTCTCCGAGTGTGCCGTTGAAGAAAAGGACAGAGATGTCGCCGAAGACTTCTCGCAGATAAGTTCGGGCCAGTCCGGGATAGTCTGCGGAAAGGAAGTCTGCACCGTAGAAATTGATCGGATGCGCTGTGTTGTTGTAGAGCACAGCCAGCATCTTTCCGTCCGTTGTTCGGACAAAGAGAGCCGTGTGCTGGGGATCATTGAATCCTTCCAGGCCGGTGGCGTCATCCTGTCCGGGATCGCCGTGCATGACTCTTGTGCCGTCGGCAAAGCAGACGCGCCGGTTGTAACCGATCTCGGCCTGGCCTTTGCCCCATGCGATTTCAACCTCCTCTGCCGAGGTGACAGCGCTGCGCGCGGCTTCGCACAACCATGTGCTCAGACGTTCCAGGTAAGCGGTTTCAATGGATTTTTCCGGATGAGAAGGACCGCAGATGGACGGGCCGGAGTGGGTATGCGAACAGCCGATCATCACGCAGTCTTCCGGGATGGATGCCGCAGCCGCAACTTCGGGCAGAAGGCGTTGAACATAGCTTCTGTCAAAACCGATCAGATCACAGGTAATAAAGAGCAGCGCGGTCTCTCCGGATTCGATCCAGAGGACATTGGCTTCCAGATCATCGCGGATGTATTTTACGCGCTCTGCGTGTCCGGCTGCCTGAACTTCCGTGCCGATTTCGTTGTTGATGATTGTTGATGCGGTTCCGGCTTTGAGCATTACAGACTCCCGAAATAGTCGCTGAACGTATGGCGCTTGAGTATATCCCCAAGCCATCAAGTGTCAAGATGAAATCTGACGAGGTGGAGAATTAGAAAACACGAATGATAAATATCGTTTTAAGCATATTTCAGTTGATTCTGGATTACCCGGACAAGCCAGGTAATCACGGGTTGGAACAGGGCAGGTCTTTTCGTAGCGTCTCTCGCGTCTCTTGCGTTCCCATTATTCAGTCTTAAACGCAAATGACGCAATAGAAAAGCAGGAGTACGATGCAGGCCGACAAAGATTCTCATCCGCATTTATCCTGTAAATCCTGTCTAATTCACTGTATAGGAATTTCAAAGTTCGGTATCCGGTGGAATATACATAACG
>CAZGEP010000207.1:0-6526 GCA_964524955.1 uncultured Planctomycetota bacterium
TCGAGGGAGCCATCAATATAGATTTTCTTTTCCTTGTCATCCGATATGCTGTATCGAAGCGCGACATGGCGCCAGGTATTATTTCGAATCGTACCCGTACTCCACATATCATGAATACCACCTGCAGCATTTGCGGTATGAAATCCCACATAATCGCCGTCCCCGCCGGCACTTCCATCCGGCACCCCTGCTGCAAAGGTAAAATATTCACTTCGGTCAAAGTCCACGATCGACCAGTTTCCACCGTCGGTCGGCACTTTAACCCAGGCCTGAACTGTCATTTCATCCATTGAATTCGTTGTTGAATAGAATAAACCATTAACAGCCGCGTAGTCATCGGCCCCGTCAAAACTGGTTGCCTTTCCTGCCTTGCCGGATATCCCGCCGATGGTCAGGCCGCCAGACGTGCTGTTCGCATGGTACTGGTTGGCGGTCCGGTCGTTTCCGGCACCATCCGGCCAGACCGCAGTAAAATTTCCGTCATAGGCATTGTACTGCCCATAGACGCTGTCTACGGCTGGAAGCGATGCCGCCGGGTTGTTGTACCAGATATAGATTACAGTATCGCTTCCAGAGCTGACGGTCGGTACCTTGACCGCGATGTCAGCTCTGGGTCCGTCGCCTGAGTCCAGGTTCAAGAGCCGCACATCACAGGCCAGGGGATTTTCCATAAGCGCATCAGTGCTGAAACGAATGTCCACGCCGCCTTCCAGTGCCGGGTGTGAACCACCGGATACAAACATCTCAGCCGGCAGTACATCCTCGGTCACCACAAAGGTCCAGTCGGTCAGGTCGGCATCAATGTTTGCCGGGTCAATTACGATCGCGCATCGTCTGCCCCAGTTCGCTCCATCGTCATCCGTGCAGGTCACGCTCACAGTCTCATCCGCTACCGGATCAAAGGTGTCATCGGAGCCAGCATCGTTGACGCTCGCTGTGACTGTGACTCCGGTTGTGCCCAGGTCGTTGTCATCCACACCGGTCACGGTCACGGTCTGCGTTGCGTCCCAGTTGCCGGTGGTAAAGGTCAGACTGGCCGGGCTGACCGTGCATTCATCGCTGTCGCTGCTCGTGAGATCAATGACCACGTCGGAGTCCGGCTGCGCGTCCAGCACCACGGTAAAGGTGTCGGTTCCGCCAGCTTCTGCCACTTGTGTACTGCCGCCGGACTCGGCAATGGTCATACCCGCGGTATCATCATTGGTGCAGGTCACGCTTACAGTGGAATCCGGCACCATATCATAGATGTCATCAGAATTGGCGTCATCCACGCTTATGGTAATCACTGCCATGTCATCGACAGCGCGATCGTCGTTGATTCCGGTAACAGTAACGGTCTGCGGTGAATTCCAGTCGCCATTGATAAATGTCAGACTGGACGGGCTGACCGTGGCCTCGCCTGAATCACTGCTGGAGAGATCCACCTTCACACTTGAGGCTGGCTGGACCGAGAGCTTTACGTTAAATGTGTGGGTGCCGCCGGCCTCATCTACAGTAACAGATGCAGTGCTCAGAATCAGTGTGGGGCACTTTGCAAAGGTGGTAGGGTTCATCAGGTTTTCATAGTCCGCACGGATCCAGGCGGCAGTACGGGCGGTATTCGAAAGCCGCACTTCATCAGCAATCATACTGGCGGATCCAAACGATACATTATCTCCACCCATGTCTCCAAATGTATTGTTCTGGGCCAAGTCATTCGCGCTAGCATCTGAAGTATTGTCTACGTAGTTGTGGACGGCTGTTCCATTGGTTACTGTCACAAAGTAATGGAAATTGCCGTCACCTACCACGTTCTGCGTTCCGGCAAGTGTCATAAATGTACCGTCGGAATCCCGATAATAGAATGTATACGCATCACCCGAGTAACCACTGGAAAAGGCTGTATAGGTTGCGTTATTATGAAACCAGACATCTCGATAGTTACTGACTGCTTTACCCAGACGGCAGAGTGTGATATTGTTTGAAGAATCAAAGCCCCATGAATTGGAGGCACTGTGCTCAAAATTACCGGTACTGGTATCTGTGGCATTTCCGGCTTGTCCATCCATATCACCACTTGTTATTCCATTCTCCGTTCCATTCTTTCCGTTATTTGTGCGGTCTGTCCCCCCGCCGTCCGCCCACACCCCAATATAATTAGAATCATACGCATTGTACTGCCCCCAGATGCTGTCAGCAGCCGGCATGGCTGCAGCCGGGTTGTGATACCAGATATAGATTGTGGTGTCTGCAGCCGCAGTCACCTTGGGCACCTTGACCGCGATGTCGGCCCTTGGGCCACCGGCATTATCAAGGTTCAACAGCCGCACGTCACTGGCCAGGCGGTTGACCCCGGCTGCATCGGAACTGAAGCGGATATCTGCGCCGCCTTCCAGGGCGGCAAAGTCTCCGCCGGCAATAAACATCTCAGCCGGCAGAATTGCTTCCGTTACAATGAATGTCCAGTCGGTCAGGTCAGCAGAAATATTTGAGGAATCGATTACAATCGGACAACTCCGGGTCCAGCTGTCGCCCAGTTCATTCATACAGGTGACGCTCACGGTCTTGTCCGCGGTGTGCATGTATTCCACATCCGAGCTCGCAACATCCACGCTGAGGGTAATGATGGCTGCGTCATCGGTTTCCACGGAATCATCCACCCCGGTGATAGTCACGGTCTGCGGCTGATCCCAGTTTCCATTGGTAAAGGTCAGGCTGGACGGACTGACCGTACATTCATTGGTATCACTGCTTGAGATGTCAATCTTTACGTCCGTATCCGGCTGAGTGTCGAGGGCCACGGTAAAGGTATCTGTACCCCCGTTCTCAACGACCGTAGCCGTGGTTCTGGAAAGATCAAAGCTGGGATCAGGCGGTGGTTCAGCTCCACCGGTCAGTTCGATCAGGTTCCAGCCGGAGTCCGCGCCACTGATGTAGATGTCGTAGTTTCCGCTGAGCGCACCGCCGTTATCGGTGTAGTAGATGTGGCTGTCCACGGACGTAAACCCGGTGATGTCATTGGGGCTGTCGCCGGCTGCGTCATCGCCGATGGTGAAATTGGTGGGCTCGCTCTTGATCCATACCCAGTTCCAGTCGCGTTTGGTCTCGGATCCGTCCAGGGTTACGGAAAAGGTGATGTTGTTCATCAGCGCTGCGTTCAGTGAGGCCATGTTGATCTGACGGCCTGTTTTGAGCGTGAGATCTCCTTTGCTTCCGGCGGCATTCATATTCAGCGTCCCATTGATTGTAATGATGCCTTCGTATCCGGTCTCTGTACTCATGCTGACATCTCCAGCTGTATTGGCGCTGGTTTTGATATTTCCGGTGATGGTGATATTGCCTTGAATCCGGCCGATGGTGATATTGCCGCCAGTGTATCGATCCGTAGCTCCATACGACGTATTCATATTTCCCACGGTAACACCGGTATAGCCCAAAATCCAGATCGCACCGCCGTTATTCCCGAAGCCACCGGTATTTGCCTGATAGGTTGAGATGGTATTTACCGTACACGTCCCGGCTGGCTCAACCGTATTGCTCAGATCGCCTACCAGGCTGACCCACCCGGTACCGCTCCAGTTGTCTCTCCGGGCAGTTGCGTCAATTGTTGTGGCAACAAAATCTCCGTTATGTCGTATACGAACATTGCCTGCACGGTTGCGCTCATTCCATCCGCGGTAACCGATTTTAGTAATGATTTCGCCGGGGGTTCCTGCGGAATTCGCAATCAGGACATCGCCTGAGGCATAAATATTCACATCACCGCCCTTGTTGCTATCCTGGACGCCATAGGTCCAGATCCGCTGAATTCGTACATTCCCGGCACGCTGGCCATCCACGTCCGCACCAATGGTGATGTCTCCGCCACGATAGACATCATTATTTCTATTCTTGCGTGTGTCAATCCTGCCAATGGCAATATCCCCAACATTCAGAATCGTCAGATTGCCGGCGTTGCCGCTGGATGTACGGTAGGTCTGAAAAGCATTGACACTGTCATTACCGGTCAAATCTCCGCCGTTCATGTCAATCTGAATGGCAGTACCGTTGCTGGTGGAAAGCGTGTAGCTCTTTGTATCCATACCGGTCGGTGTGACCGGATCATCTGTGGTGGTGTCGCCGTTTTTGTCCGAGAAGAAGTGCCAGCCGTCTGCGCGCTTGGTTACCGACTGGTCCGACGAATCACCGGGATCTTCCAGGGGAATAGTCTCACCAGCAGCATTCAGGTTTTTACTGCCGGTCAGGTCGGCACCCAACAGGGGAAAAACCATGCCCAGAACAAGCACAATAACCGCTGCGCTCTGAATCCACAGGCAAAGGATTTTCCGTTCTCTTCTCATTGGCAGGACCTGAAGAAAGTAAGTCATTGAATTAAAGATTGATATATACAATACTATACCCTAAATATCGGCACTTGTCAACCCGGGATAGAGCAAAAATCCGCAATCCAATTCGCCTTCAAAATCGCACCAGCCGTAAAGCGCTACAAATCATTGCCTTATGCTAACAGTTTAATTAATTTAAACCCTAATTGTAAGAAAATTCACAGTAAAAAAAACAGTCGATGGTCGATGGATAACTGAGAAAGGCAAACCAAGTAACTGATTAACGAACAGCTGATTCTATCGCAATCGCTCATTGTCTGACTCGTTCGGGCAATCCAGAGTCAATAAAACCTGCCGCAAAAATGCACACGAGGCGCAAGAAATACTGACAAGATTGGGATTCACAGAAATCATATTACGACATTTATTCCATCCCGTCAATCCTGTTAATCCCGTCTAAAAAGTCTTTTTCAGTACAATAAAAAATAAAGAATTAGCCAGGATAAACAGAATAAAAGCAAAAGAGATTCTTTGTCAGCTTTTCCTCCTATTCCTGCTTTTTTTATTGCGTCATCTGCGTCTCTTGCGTTTCATTCTTCCTGTGCAGTTATTCTGTATATCCTGTCTAAACTATCTGCGGTTCCGTTGAAAACTGAATAATAGAAACGCAAATGACGCAAGACGCTATGGAAAGATCGGATCTATTACAACCCGTCATCACCCTTTACTGCCGTTAAAGCCATCGACCATAGACCATTGACTATCGACTGTAGTTATCCAATTCACCAATACCAAATAACATTTTCATCTCTGCAGTTACGCCGAATTATACGCGGCAAGCAGATCGCCCTCGCTCTGCCACATCTCGTCGAACATTTTGTGCGTATCTGAGATGGTCGGCACTGCGCTAACGCTCGTATCTACCAGCAGGGCCTGTACTGCGGTCTTGCGGTCGCGTTTTCTGCATACCTCGACTGCCAGTTCCTGAACATTGATATTCAGCCGATTGAGTGCGGCGCAGGACGCCGGAAGGGTTCCGGTGTGACAGGGATGGAGCCCCTGCTTGTCTGTAAGCACAGGAACCTCCACGCAACAGCCTGGGGGCAGGTTTTCAATCAAACCGGTGTTTCTGACATTTCCGTTGAATTTCATGACCGTGTTGCAGGTGATCGCTTCCATGATTTCTGAGGCGTATTCATTCGATCGCACCAGTTCAACAGATTCGGCCTGGTCCGCCTTAACGCCCATGTCTTCAAACCATTGCTGTCTTCTCGGCTTAATCACGTCACCGTGATACTGCCACTGGCTCATGAATTCTTTGTCGTGCTGATACCAGGGGACATACTCGGACATATACTTGGAACTCTCGGTCACAAAGTACCCGAATTCTTTCATGATTTCAAAACGCACTGGCTGTTTGGCCCAAATCTAAGGAGAAATGATTATATAGGGGGCTGTATACTACCAGATATATCCGGCAGTGATATGCACGCCTGCACCTTTGGTTATGCCGGCAAAGTCCCGGGTAAGACCGGCTTCAAAGGTAAACCGGTTCCAGTATGTTCTTGCGCCTGCAACACCGAAGATGACATGATCATCCAGGTCACCGATGCCAGTATCAAAGGGTGAGGAATGGCCCTGAACCTGAAGCAGCCAGGAGACTCGTTTCTGAAATGTCGGAACCGCGGCGCCGATACCCCAGGTGAAAAATCCGGAAAGATCTATTGTATCTTCCAGCGACTTCATGTCTCCGGGCATCACATAGCCGGCATTGGCATGAAGCGTTACCCGGCGCCATTTTCTGCTGTACAGCAGATTAACGCCATAGTCCATACTGCCGGTACTCAGAAGATCCTCGTCGCTTCCTGTATTGAACTTGGCCCGTAGTGCGGCAGAAAGACCGGTAATTTTGTCCGGATTCTGAAGAATTTTCACCCGTGCAAAAAGTTCTGTATCCCCCAGACCGGGTACGATCTCGTTTCCGGGCAAAAGGCTCTGCCGGTTCCGGGCAACCACCAGACTCAGGTCATCGTAATGCAGAGCGGTGGCCAGAGCACCGACTTCAACACAGTCCCAGAGTCCGCCACGGATATCCAGCGAAAGCCGAACCGTATTGGCTTCCATTTGCGCGACCCAGCTGCTGCTGCGTCCCTTGATCTTGCAGGGCCATCGCCGCCGTCGTCGTCCGCGGGAATCACCGCGTCAGCACCCACCGCATCCTC
>CAZGEP010000208.1:0-6452 GCA_964524955.1 uncultured Planctomycetota bacterium
ACAGGGAATACAAACTTTAACCTAAATGAAGGAACCATATTATGTCTACTCGACATAGTATATTCATAATAAGAATAATAAAATGTTTATCTGAACAGAGAGAGGTGATTATGGAAACACGCAATACATTGTTTCAGGAAATGGGGCTGATTGCTGCAGGGCGTCTTACTCCCAGAAAGACCGCTGAGATTCAAGGAAACCGGATTGGTGTGGGCTTTGAGACACTGGACCGGTACCACTTTGACCCGGAAAAAGCCTATCCGCACCTGGCAGAACTTGGGGCCAAATGGGCTCGTGTTCAGACCGGGTGGAATCGATGCGAACGGGAAAAAGGAGTCTATGAATTCAAATGGCTGGACGATGTGATCGACTCCCTGATGGATGCAGGTGTCCAGCCCTTCCTCAGTCTGAGTTTCGGAAACCTTTTGTATACACCGGATGCGGTCCATGATTCTGCGCGGGGCCATGTGGCGTTTTACTATGGCGAGGATTCAGCCCGTGCATGGCAGGAGTTTGTCTTTCATGTTGTCGAACATTTTCAGGATCGGGTTAAGTGCTGGGAGGTCTGGAATGAGCCCAACACAAAGGGATTCTGGCAGCCTGAACCGCCCAATCCAGTGGATTACGTACGGCTTCTTGAAGAGACCGTTCCCCAGGTGCGCAAGGCCTGTAAAGACGCGGTGATTATCGGCGGTATCCTGGCATCGGTCAAACCGGTTCACAGTTTGCCCTTTCTTGAGAAGTGTCTTCAGGCAGGGACGGGGAAATGGATCGACAACTTCGGCTGGCATCCGTATCGGTCGATACCGGAACACGGATATGTCAATGAGGTCCGGACGATCCAGAGTCTGCTGCGCGAGTATGCGCCGCATGCCGGATTGTGGCAGGCAGAGTGCGGATGCCAGTCTAAACACGGCGGGCTGTGCGAGTTTCTGGATATCAAGCATCTGGATGAAACGATCCAGGCCAGGTGGGTGCTGCGAAGAATCCTGACCGATCTGGGCATGGACCTTGATTACACGCAGTATTTTCACACCGTAGACCTCTTCAATTATATCAAAGAGACAGGCCCGACCGGGATGAATCAGTACATGGAACTGCTGCGGGGAGATGACTTTTCTGAAAAACCCTCTTTTCATTCGCTGCAGTGTCTGTGCAGTCTCTTTGACCAGGAGACTCAGGCCATGGATTCGGTCTGCTTTCCGGAATTGCTGAAAGACCATGCATACGCTGAACGGATAGATCTGGCTGCCGTACAGACGCAGACATTTGTCCGCTCCGGATACCCTCTGTATGCGTACTGGTATCCGACGCATTTTGATCAGGCCATCGCACCGGTGCCTGTCACCCTCTCTGTCTGGAGCGGCAGTACGGCGGAACTGGAACTGCCGGTCCTTGTGGATCCGCTCAAAAGGCAGGTATATCAGATCGGAGACGGAAAGATTCCATGCTGCGGCGCTGATAACCGTTTCGAGACACAGCTCCCGCTCAGCGATTATCCGCTGATACTCACGGATTAGCGAGCTGTACAGTTTATGCTGGGGGAGGTGGCAGATGATTGAGTCCCTGGTTAAATCCCTGTCCATTCTTGAATTTATAGCCAGCCGCGGCGGAGAGCCTGTCAGCATCAAAGAGATCTGTGCTGAGTTTGGATTCCCGCAGCCCACAGTATCGCACATTATCCGTACTTTCTGCTCCCGGAAGTATCTTGAAAAACAGAAACGAAGCGGATACGCGCTGGGGCCCATGCCGTATCAGCTGACAAAGGACGGGGCTTTCCGCGCCGATCTGGTTCATTGCGCGCGGCCGGAGATTCAGGCGCTCTCTGATTCGATCCAGAGTTATGTCTGTCTGAACACCCTTTTTGACAACCGGCTGATTGTTCTCTGCTCCGCCAATAACAATCCCAACGCAATTCAGGTAAAGACCGATGTCGTTTCTGAAGCAGATCCGTTGAGCACCGCAACCGGACATGTCCTGGCAGCGCACCTCAAAGACGCGGAACTGGATCACTTTGTTCGTACATACACAGACAGTCCGGAGGCAGCACAAGAGCTGCTGGCGCGGCTGGCTGAAATCCGTGATGCAGGTACGGCACGTATTGACGGAGAGAATATGAACCTGGTTAAGGTTGCCTTCCCGGTGCTGGAAAACGGAACGGCTGTCGGCGCCCTTGGAGCCATGATTGTCCGGTTCCAGGTTGCAGATCTTGATGAGACATGCCGGAAGGTTCAGGCATGTGCGGCACGGATTACACAGAGGATTGCAGAATGAAAATAACCGAGATTCGAACACACAAGGTGTTTTGCTACCGGACCAACTGGGTCTTTGTGGAGATCGAAACCGATGAGGGAATTCACGGGATCGGTGAATGCACCCTTGAGTACCGGGAAAACGCAGTGCTGGGTGCGATCAGGGATTTTCGTCGAGCAGTGATTGGCAGGGATCCGTGCCGGATTGAGAGCCTGTTTCATGACCTGTATCGGGATTCCTACTGGCGGGGCGGACCGGTGCTGATGTCTGCACTCAGCGGGATTGAGATGGCGCTCTGGGATATCAGTGCACAGGCTCTGGGCGTGCCGGTTCATCGGATGCTCGGTGGTAAAGTGCGGGACCGGATCCGGATCTATGTCAACGGCTGGTTCAGCGGAGCTAAAACCCCTGATGAGTTTGCCGACAAGGCCCGGCATACCGTGAAACGCGGTATCACGGCCATGAAGTGGGATCCATTTGGTGACGCGTATATGGATATTTCTCCGGCGCAGATGGACAATGCCCTGTCCTGCATTGGTGCGGTCCGTGATGCCGTGGGCAGTGACATTGACCTGTTGATCGAAGCTCACGGACGGTTCAATACCCGGACGGCAATTGATATCAGCCGCCGGATCAGCGAGTTTCGTCCGCTCTTTCTCGAAGAGCCGGTGCCGCCGGACAATATTGCCGCACTGGCAGAAGTCCGAAGCAAGTCACCCGTTCCGATCGCAGCCGGTGAGCGTCTGTATTCGCGGAGGGATTTCCGGGAGCTGTTCCAGCTGCAGGCAGTAGATATCGTGCAGCCGGATGTCTCCCATGCCGGCGGTATCCTTGAAGTGCGCAAGATTGCAGCAGCGGCAGAGACCGATTATCTCTTTGCTGCACCGCACAACCCCAGCGGTCCTGTAGCCAATGCTGCCACGCTTCAGCTTGCAGCAGTTGTACCCAATTTCTGCTGCTGGAGATTATGGCCACGGATGTGCCGTGGCGCAAAGAAATTACCAATGAATCCCTGGACGTTGAAGACGGCTGCATCCGGATTCCGGATAAACCGGGTCTGGGTATTTCGCTCAACCATGAATCCCTGGACAACCATCCGTTTCAGCCCGTAGATCTCCGCCATTACAAGGGTTCCCTGACCGACATCCGTCCGGCGGGATGCGTGACGTATTTCTAAAAACAGTGAAGAGAAAAGAGTGAAAGGAATAAAATGTGTACGCCGAATCGAAGAAATTATTGAGAGTAAGCAATCATACTGGGAAGCCTTCTGGCAGGGGAGTGTGCCCATGCTCTCAGCCGTGGTTCCCAAAGACCCTGCCAACCCTGTGGACAAACCCAAGCTGGGCATTACCCGTAAAACCGATATTGACGCGCTGGCCGACCACCTGTTGTAGTAGTCTTAAGAATCAAGCCGTCCTTTTCGCTTGACACCCGTAAATTTCGCAAATATAATGTGGTACAACTACTATGGCAGGAGAGAAAAGAGCTAATGTTGGATAATATATATATTGAGCTTACTCGAAAATTTAATTCAGGAAAGATCCGTGCAATTATCAGTTCCGGTCAGGCCGTTGTTTTATACAAGGTTTCGGTAATGAGTAAGGACGGAGACTGGATTCTGCGCGAAGAAAAGGAAGCGCTGTCTCATATATTGAGTGTGCTGAGTGACTATGGTGCTGTTTATCGATTCGGTGCTCCTCTTGATATACGCTGGATGCGCTTTGGGTGGAGTAGTCATTTTGAGTTTATGCATGAGAACGTCAGAATTCGTACCGATTTCTGCACTCGGCCTCCCCGCATCAGTGCGACAGACCTTGAGTCAATCTGGGTGAATCAGAAGGAATCGGATATCCCGCTTATCGGCTTACGCCCCTTGATCGAACTGAAAAAAACAAACCGTGAGCGTGATTATGCTGTTATCGGAGAATTATCCCGATTGATTTCAGATGAACGGGAGCAGCTGCTCGTCTCCAGGAGCGCAAGGGATATTCTCAGGATTGCGGAACAATTCCCTGATGCATTTCAAAATGCTCAAACAATACGTCCATGTCTGGTTGCGGCAAACCAGGGCCGTGAAGCGTTGGAAATTGAACTGGATGCAGAGCGACGCCATTTGATGAAAGCAAACGAAGAAAGGCTGCAAAACTATATGCAGGCGGCTTCAATATGGAGGAAAGAGTGGCGAACAGTAAAGAAAGAAGTTGATGGATGTCCGCTTGCGAAGGCACACCAGCATATCTGTAAAAAAGCGGAAGATCTATTGCCCATGAATATTTCGGAGCTGTTATGAAAATGGATGAAATACGCGATGAATTTCTAAGCGAGGAAGACCTTGAACTTCGCAATATGAACTGGGATGAGTTGATGGAATACTGGAATTTCTGGCTGTGCCAGGCACAGTCAACCAATGAAAAGGATAAATATACCTATTCCCATGGTGTATTTGTCGAAGAGCCTCATTGAAACGGATTAAAAATTCTTGAAAGATGGGGAACAACGATCGCCGCAAACATGCAGTTGATTCGCCTCAGACGGAAACAGACGAAATAAAGTGCGTAAAAAAATAATTGTGGACAGGATTAACGGGTCGGCGAAACCATGTTTTTGATCCGCCGCAGGTGGAATTAACAGGATGGGAAGGAACAACAGAAGACTTTATGGGTTTTGTCTCATAATGCTGGCACTGCCTGTTGTAAGGATTGCAGAGGGTGTGGTTCGGTTTGTTTTTATGCGGGATTTTTACGGTTCAATCTACAGTGCACTTGTCAAGGATATATGGTTTTCAGAAGGATGGTTTTCGTACATTAAAAGTCCCGTGGGTGTTATGTTCTCTACGATATATGCTGGTTTGATAGCGACTGCTGTATATCTCTTGTATTATGGAGGTGAGCAGGATGAAGAAGAAATTTAATCTTCTGGCCTTACCACTACAACGCGGATCGCGAAAATCCTACGTTGTAGTGGTACTGACACTTGGCGTTATAGCGTTGAATCTTGCAGGCTGTTTTGGGATTAAGAGGCCGATTAAATCCACATTAAAAGGGCGCCTGCCGGTGTATTTTCGATGTACAGTAGCATACAGCCGAGCGAAAAAACATTTTAAAATCAGTGAAAAGCAGGCAGCTGAAATAGTGGAAAAACACATTGGCGAAAAAGAGGATCCAGAACAGAACGATCAGAGACCGTCTTTGATCCGGAATCTTCCAAAGTGGCATATGCGGCCGCCGGATGCTGTTATCGGGAAATGTTATTTTTTCGCAGCACGACCATGGAAATCATCAATGCCCTTGACTGGATACTATGTGAACGGTTGTACTGGTGAACTGACGTACAAGGTTGTTCGAGCCAGCGAACCATATCCAATAAAAACGCTGAAAAAGTAAGTCGCGTTTGACAGGGCGAAGAATTTCATTGACTTTACTTATGGCTGCCTTACAATAATGTAAAAGTAAGATAGCAAGCTAATAGTAAGGAGGCGTGTTATGTCAACAGCAACGATCACCAGTAAGGGACAAGTAACAATTCCCAAAAATATTCGGGATGAACTTCATTTGAGTTCCGGAGATAAGCTTGACTTTGTGATTGATAATGGTGTGATGAAGGTGCTGCCCATGTGCAGAAAATCATCTGAGGTAATAGGTATGCTTTCGAAAAAAGGTAGAAAAAGGCTTTCAGTTGAAGAAATGAACGATGAATTGAAAAAAACTTTCAGGAAAAAAATGTATGAAAGCCCTTGATACCAATATACTGGTTTGTTTTCTGGTTTCGGATGATGAAGCTCAGACAGCAAGGGTCCAGAAACTATTTGAGAAAGCAGAGAAAAGCAATGCATGTTTCTTTGTCTCTACGTTGGTCGTAATCGAGTTGATTTGGGTGCTCGGTTCAGTCTATAATTGCAGTCGTTCTGAAATTCTAAATGCATTGGAATCATTGTCTCTAATGCCCATACTTGTTTTTGAGCGACTGGATCTGAATCACATGCTGATTGAATATGGGCGAAGTTCTAACTGTGAACTTTCAGATCTTCTTATTGGCCTGGTGGCTGAGGAGTCAGGCTGTTCAGAGACGCTTACGTTTGATAAGAAAGCATCCCGTTCTGGTTGGTTTGAATTGATGTGATAATCGGAAATAAGATTTATTTTATTACCTCAATTTTTCACCAAGATCCAGGATTTGGACAAAAAGAATCATAGAAACCA
>CAZGEP010000209.1:0-6363 GCA_964524955.1 uncultured Planctomycetota bacterium
GCAGGCTCGAGAAGGAGTGCAAAGATAGGCGTTATGCATTCCTGGGGACCCAGGGGATGTTCTACAGGTTTGTCCTCTGGATTCTCGAAAGGCAAAAGGAAATCTACAGCTTTCACTCCGCCTCACTATTTGATATTGAGCAGAACCGGCTCTTACTGGTGCTGGGGGGGCCAAATTCAGGAAAAACTCCCGCACTCCTAGCTGGAGCTCTGAAAGGCTACAAGGTCTTTGGAACTGAGCTTACCCACGTGAGATTAGAAAACAATGGGTACAGGTTTTTCCGTGGGGCTAGCGTCGACAACATCCGTCCTGGTCACGTCATCCGCTATTTCCCGGAAATGGTGGAGAGGCTTAGGGACCAGATTGATCCCGCCCACACAGATCCATGGCGAATCAAGGTGGCTGTAGACTTTAGTGAAATGGAATACCCTGAAGAATCCTTAGAGAACCCGAAAACAGAAGTCATCCTCCCCAAAATAGAAGAGGGGCGAGAAGATGTCATTATCGATGAGATTGATAGCCCAATCGCTTTGACGAAAGAATTTTTTGAGAGGTCTTCTGAGAAAATCGGTTCTACAGCCTTGATGTATGACAGAATCCCTATAGCGGGCTTTGACGACCAGCATGCATCGCAAGTGCGATTCGATGCGATGGAAGAGCTGACTAGGCGCCTTGATCTGAAGCGCGCTTTTGGCTTCATTGCAACATCTCGGAAATGTCTCGAACTTCTATAGGAGTGAGGAGCGAATTATGAAGTGCTGGTGCGATTGCATCTCAGCCCCAATGCCTGATCGGACCGACAAGGTCCGCACCAAGGGTATTACAATGGTTATGGACAAAGGTTTGGGTCCCAGCAGGTTAGAGGATTTTCTTCGAGTCGCTGCTGACTTCATAGATATTATCAAACTGACGGCAGGAACCGCCCTCCTGTGCGAACATAAGATTATTGAGAAGAAACTCGCACTATTGAAGAAGTGGAGCGTGGATGTAATGCTCGGTGGCACCCTTACAGAAATAGCTCTGCACCAGGGAACATATAATGAATTTTTAACCCTTTGTAAGGAGCTCGGCTCTACGATAATCGAGGTCGCCGATGGATCCATAGAACTGCCGTTGAAGAGAAGGCGCGACGCAGTCAAGCAAGCCGCGGATATGGGTTTTCGGGTGATCACTGAGGTTGGTAAAGAGGATCCGGCAGAGGCTTTGTCTGTCCAAGAAACCATCAAGGCCGTCCTTTGGGACATCGAGAGTGGGGCAAGTTTGGTTACTATGGAGGCTCGTGAATTTGGGAATGTGGGTGTTTATGACAAGGACGGAACGGTGCGACAAGACCTTTTCTCTGAGATCAAAAAGGAGGTCCCTGACCTGAACATGCTCCTTTGGGAGGCGCCCTTGTTTCAACAGCAGCTCGACCTGATCCGCCTCTTAGGCAGCAATGTCAATCTGGGAAACATCCAACCCGACGATATCCTTCGATTGGAGACGATTCGTCGCGGTCTGATCGGGGACACGTTTCGAGACACTTTAAGGACGATTTGAACGGAAGAACAAGATTTATGCAACGGAGCGGAAAAATGGGAGACTATCTGAGCCATTTGACTTGGCAAGATGTAAAGAGCTATCTCACGAATGACGACATGGTCATAATTCCGACAGGCAGCTGCGAACAGCACGGTTCGCATCTACCATTGGGCACTGATTATATGATTGCGGAAAGCCTGGCTGATCGCTTGAAGAATGGGAGCGAGATCCTTGTATGCCCGACACTGCAATATGGGCACTCTTCGAATCATGAGCGTTTTCCCGGCACCATATCAATAAAGCCGCGCACCTACCGGATATTTTTAGAGGACTTGGTATTCTCGCTTTTTAGACACGGTTTTCGAAAATATGTATTCCTTAATGGACACAGCGGAAACACACCTCTCCTCCAGGAAGTCTGCAACCTCTTAAGAGATGAGGGAGGGTTTGGCTGCATAATTGATTGGTGGGAACTTGCAGGTGTGCTTCTGCCAGAGTATGGACTAACCGGCCATGGCGATGCGTTGGAGTGCTCTGCAATCATGAGCACACACCCAGATCTGGTGACATTGAATAGTGCAGCGAAATGGTCTCCCAAGAGGCTGACTAAGAATATAAGCGTGCTTTCCTGGCAGAAGATTCGATTTGAGGATGCGAACCTGCTTACTTGGTTGAAGACAGAAGACGGTTCAGATTCCGGTAACTTTGGTTCCCTCGAGGGTTCATCGGCGAAAAGAGGCGATGAGGTGCTCGACAGAGTAGCGGAATTCTTGATTCGTTTTTTAGAGGAATTGAAAACCCTTGATCTGTCGGATCTGAAAACTGATCTTGACAGCGCCTGATTAAAGAGTCGCACCTTTTCTGGAGCTTAGACAGATATGGATTGGCCGATCGAGTATCTGCACTACATCCCTTCCTCGAGTACATTTGTAGAGATGATGCGCGGTGCGAAGAAGATTGTGGAGGTTTGTGCAGGTTTGCGCGAGGGGGAGACGGTTACAATCGTCACAGATACAAACAAGCTCCGGATTGCCGAAGTGCTTTCGGCGGCCGTCTTTGCCGCTGGGGGACAGCCAGTGATGGTTGTAATGATTCCGACAGGTGCCCACGGGGCAGAGCCACCAGAGCCAGTGGTTGCCGCCTGCAGGGAATCCAATGTCTACATTTTTGCAACTACATGGAATCTCCAGCATACATCTGCGCGAACCGAGGCAATTCGGAGCGGCTCCAGAGGAACCACCATGCCTCAGGTTACTGAGGACCTTCTCATCACAGGGGGAATTCTGGCCGATTTCGAAGAATGCGACAAATTGGGAAGGAAATTTGGACCTCTCCTTGAGAGTGCACAGAAGGTGCGGATAATCTCGGAATCGGGCACGGACATCTCAGCCAAAGTAAAGGGTAGAAGGACAGTGTATGAAACGGGGTTGTTCAGAGAACCCGGTCAGTGTGCAGCACTTCCCAATAGTGAAATCAATATATCCCCAATTGAAGGAACAAGCGAGGGAGTAATTGCTCCAGATGTCCGCTTGGGATCTTTAGGAATCACCCACTATGCTCCTGTCACCATTGAGGTCGAGAAGGGAAGAATTGTAAATGCGACAGGTGATCCGATAGCTGATCAGTTTACGGAGCTGCTCAAATCCTACCACGATGAAACTGTTTACAATATCGCGGAAATAGGCCTTGGACTGAACCCGGCAGCCAGGCTTTTTGCGACCTTCCTTGAGGATGAAGGGCGGCTGGGGAATGGACATGTTGGCATTGGGTCGAATTGGGCGATAGGTGGTAATGTCAGAGCGCCTATTCACATGGACCTCATTTTTAAAGATGTATCCTTATACTTGGATGGCCAATGCGTGATTCAACGGGGACAATTTTTGGAAGGATAGAAGATATAGCAAGATGCTGTTGGGATTTTAACATCAAGAAAAGCATCGGCTAGGCCGGTGGCTAAATTTTCAGAAGCATATGGAATTGAATCGGCAGGGGATAGTATTGAACTCAAACGGGTTTCATCGAATGTCTGAAACAGCCAACCCCAAGGGCCAAGCCCTTCTAAGTTTTGAACAGGTTGTCACATATTACGGCCCCATCAAAATACTTAAGGATGTGACTTTTCACATCCAATTAGGGGAGGTGGTTTCATTGCTCGGTGGGAATGCTTCAGGTAAGACCACAACCATGAAAACGATCATGGGAATTGTCAAACCCGTGTCTGGTGATGTGAAGTTCGAAGGGATAAAAATAAATGGTCTTCCAACGGGAGAGATAATCTCACTGGGAGTCGCACCAGTTCCTGAAGCCCGCCGACTTTTCCCCTCGATGACCGTGCGGGAAAACCTTATGATGGGCTACTATGTTCATCGCAACAAGGGGACTGAGCGGATTGAGCGAAACCTAGAGAAGGCATTGGAACTTTTCCCTCGTTTGAAAGAGAGGCTCACGCAGACTGCTGGGACTCTCTCTGGAGGCGAACAACAAATGGTCGCTGTGGGAAGGGCCCTGATGGCTGAACCAAAACTGATTATAATGGATGAGCCATCTATGGGTCTGGCCCCTGTCTTAGTCGATCATGTTTATGGAATTATCCGCCAAATAAAAGGGGAGGGCACAACAATGTTTATTGTCGAACAGAATGCGACCATGGCCCTCTCTGTTGCCAGTCGTGGGTATGTCTTGCAGAACGGGCAAATCGTATTGAGTGATTCAGCTGAAAACCTCCTGAAAAGCGAAAAAATTCGTAAAGCGTATTTGGGGGGGAGGTGAAAGAGTCTAAATTTTGTCGAATCCAGATTCAGTTTCGAAAAGGAGGTGATAGGGAAAGAGTGAGTGACCCATAGCCTGCATTAATCGTTGAGGCTTTTCTTGAACAAAACCGCAAGATACAAAGGATGAGGAGGTTAGCTATGAAGAAACGCATGATGATAGTTTTTTGCGTGATTTTTTTTCTCTCTATGTTCGTCTGTTCGGCATCAGCGAAAAGCTTGAAACTTGGGGTAAACCTGCCTCTGACTGGGCCATTTTCCAACTTTGGAATGGGCATGTATAATTCCTTCAAATTGGCCGTTGATCAGGGCAATGCTTCAGGAAAACTCGGAAATCTCAAGCTTCAGGTGCTACCAGGAGATAATGCTGGAGATACCGCCCAGGGTGTGAGCCTAGCGACAAAGCATGGCACGGACAACGACGTAGTCGGTGACTTTTGCTGCTGGGTTAGTGGGATCGGGATTGCCACACACAGCATATATAACAGATATCATCTTCCGGTAGTCCTTGGTGGATCCAATGATCATCGCTCCTCTCGGCCATTCCATGACAGTGAAACGGTTTTCCGTAATTCACCCTATGACCTGATCAACATGAAGATCGCTGCCTTGTATGCCACCGAGATAGCCAAATCCAACAGAATCTATCTTATTGATGACAATACGGCGTTTGCAAGCACTCAGTGTAACGAGTTTATTAGGTTTGCTGAGGAATTTGGTCATGGCGATGCAATTGTCGGGCGAGAGAGCATCGTTCCTGGGGAAAAAGATTTTACCCCCCTTCTCACAAAAATCAAACCAATGAATATTGATCGACTTTATTTCGGAGGGAGAATTGTCGAAGCAGCATTGATCAGAAAACAAATGGTGAAGCTTGGATTTACGGTCCCGTTGCAGAGTTCGGGAGGGGTGTTTTCGGAAACCTACATCAAATTAGCGGGTGACTCTGCAGAAAACACAGAAGCAAGCTTCTGGGGTTTGCCTCTCGAGGCCTATCCCGAAGGCCGCGGTCTTGAGTTCAAGAAAGCTTATGAGGCAGCGGGATTCAAGGATCCTTATGAGTCATTTGGTCCGATGGCTTATGCGGCTGGACAGGTCTACGTACAGGCTGTCGAAAAACTTGTGGCCAAGGGCGCTGATGTTGACCGGGAGGGAATCCTTAAGGAGATGGAGACAAGTCAGTTCAAAACCTTGATTGGGGATTTTTCATTCGATGAGAATGGAATGCCTGACATCCTACACATTGCCATTTATCGAGTGGTAGATGATGCTTGGAAAATGCTCTACCGCACTGACCGGCAAGGTAAAAAACTTCTTCCAGTCTCTGAATGAGTGAGTTTTCATGTTAGAATATTTCGGACAGCAGGCAATAAACGCCCTTACGATCGGGAGCATGTACACCCTTGTTGGTGTAGGTTTCACTCTGTATTTTGGCGTTCTCGGTCTTATCAATTTCGCCCACGGTGAAATTTTCATGCTTGGGGCATTTATTGCCCTGCTTGTATCTCGCGTGGCCCTGGCCTTTGGGTTGGACAACGGCATTGTGCTCATTCTGCTGATGCTGGCTCTATCAATGGGAGTAAGCGCCATTTTCGGAGCTGCGATCGAGAGGTTCGCTTATAAGCCCATTCGCGGACAGCCAAAACTTATTATGCTGATAACCTCTCTGGCTGTTGCGATAGTGATACGGGAAGGCGTCAAGGAGTTCTTTCCGGAAGGCGCGAACCCCCAATTATTTTACTCTCCGTATGAATACAGCATTTTCCGGCTGGGCACAGTGGTGATCGACTACACGCAAGTATTGCTGCTCGTCATCGCTCTTGGCTTGATCTTCGGCCTCTACGTCTTGGTCGCCAAGACGTGGATGGGCAGGGCCATGCGAGCTGCTTCCGAGGATGCGGAAGCGGCCCGGATGATGGGAGTACCGGTCGACAAAGTGATCCGCCATGCTTTCTATATTGGATCCGCTCTGGGGGCGTCAGCCGGGGTGATGAATGGGCTTAACTACCTCAGCATTCGGTTTGACATGGGATGGAGCATGGCGATCAAGGGATTCACGGCTGCTGTGATAGGG
>CAZGEP010000210.1:0-6279 GCA_964524955.1 uncultured Planctomycetota bacterium
CGAAAGAGGCATCAAAATTTCGAATGATGAAATGGACGACATTCCAATTACCTGGAGGCGAGAATTGCCGCAATGGAATTACACCATTTCACCCCCAAACCGGTGACCCAAAATGGGATTTAATTTTTGAGCGCCCCCTTACGTGGACCGGGGCACCGACTTTACCGGCGTTGCGCTGCACAGCTGCAGGATCGAACCGGGCCTTGAACAATTGCTTGCGTATAATGTGCGGCGGAAAAGCTGGGAAGCATGGTATAAGCGCCATCCTTTGCTTGCATTGCTCGCCAGGCCGTTCTGGTATTCATACGATTACGGTAATTCCACATGGCGGATCATCCTGACCTTTGTAGCACTGGCTTTGGTGTTTGCCGCTGCCTATACATACATTCCTAGCAGTGTTATTGTAAACAGGGCCGCGTTCAGTGAACCGCATCTTACGTTCGTCCAGTCCCTGTATTTCTCCATCGTTACCATGACAACACTGGGGTTCGGTGATGTCAGTGCCAATCCGGACAGCATTCTCGGCCAGATGCTTCTCAGTGTTCAGGTTGTCATCGGTTATGTTTTAGTGGGTGCATTGGTCACCCGTTTTGCTGTGCTGTTTACCGGAGGAGGGCCGTCAGCAAAATATTACAGAGAATCTGACTGATGACATACAGGCTCACGCTTACACCTGCAGGCCGGCTGTTGCTGCAGGCGGATACCGGTACGGATGCGGACATGCCCGGGGCCTAGATAAAACGGGCTGCTGTTGCTTTCTCTGCATCTACTTCTGCCGGGCTTTGTGCCCTTGCAGCTTCCAGGCCGGATGTGCCGCTTCCGCCGGCATTACCCTTTTGGCGGGATTTTGCCGGCCGCTATCTGACCGAACTCTGCCGCATACCCCCGTCTGCCGGCAACCGGCTTGACCCGATTGATCCGCCCGGCGGATCTGATCTGGAGGCCTTGCTTTTGTCTGCACCGCCCATGCAGGGCGGTGAATATTTGAGTACAGATTTTCTGCGGAATCTCTGGTGTGATTTCGATGCATGGATACGCACGGAGATCGCTGTTGCTCAGGACGGGCCGGGCGGATGGCTTTCAGACAGCGTTATGGCTGTAGTGACCGATCGGGACAACGGCCTGTTTCCGCTGCCGCATGAGATTGAGCTGAATTGCGATTGCCCGGACTGGGCGGTCATGTGCAAGCATGTGGCTGCCGTGCGTATTCATCTTTTCAGGGCGGAAACCGGTTAGCGGGAGTCGCGGCTGAACAGGCAGTAGAAGAAGATGATCACCGAATACAGCTCCAGACGCCCTGCAAGCATGGAAAACGACAGTACGATCTTGCTTGCAGGATCGAAAAAGGCGTAGTTTTCCACTGCTCCGACACTGCCCAGTCCCGGGCCTATGTTCGACAGGGTAGCCACTGTTGCGGAAAATGAGGTTACTATATCATACCCCATGCCGGTGAGAAAAAGTGTGATCACCGCGAACAGGGATACGTAGAGGAAGAAGAATGCCGCAGTGTTCTGTATGGCTTTCTCCTGAATGGTCTGCTTCTCTATACGGATGGAGTACACTGCGTTGGGGTGCAGCAGTTTGAGCACTTCTTTCCAGGCAGCTTTAATGAGTATCATTATCCGGATTTGCTTGATCCCGCCGCCGGTTGACCCCCCTGAGGCGCCGAAGAACATCAGAATGATCAGCAGAATCCGGGCGAAGAAAGGCCATAGTTCATAGTTGGCGGTAATGAATCCGGTAGTCGTGGTGATGGAAACCACCTGAAAAGCTCCCTGACGGAGAGCTCCCGCAAAGCCCGCGGAGGTTCCTTCAGCAAAGGAAGAAGAGAAAAAGATTGCAAGCGAAACCAGCAGGGTTCCCAGAAACAGAACAGCGGTATAGAACTGCAGCTCTTTGTTTCTGATGAAATCCCTGAACCTGCCTTTGATCAGCTGGAAGTAGAGAATGAAATTCACTCCGGCCAGGTACATGAACAGAATGATCACTGCTTCAAGATATATGCTTCCAAAGGCTGCGACCGAATCATTCCGCGTGGAAAAACCTCCGGTAGCCATGGTCCCGAACGTATGGCAGAGTGAATCAAAGAGACTGAGCCCCCCGATCATCAGCAGGACCGTCTGCAGGAATGAAAGCCCGAAGTAGATCATCCAGAGATACTTGGCTGTATCGCTCAGCTTTGGAAGAAATTTTGTTTTGATCGGCCCGGGTATCTCCGCCCGGAAAAGCTGATTGCCCGAAACACCCAGCATGGGAAGGATTGCTATGGTGAGGAGTATGATCCCCATGCCTCCCAGCCAGTGGGTCATGCTTCGCCAGAACAGAAGCCCTTTGGGAATGCTTTCTATATCGGTCAACACGGTTGCTCCGGTGGTGGTGAATCCGCTCATTGCTTCGAATATGCAGTCAATATAGGAACCAAAACTTCCGTGCAGATAAAAGGGAGTTGCGGCAAAAAGAGCAGCCGTTATCCATCCCAGTGTAACAGAAACATACCCTTCCTTTACTCGAATGTGGTCAGATTTTCCGGGTACGAAGCTCAGAATGAACACGCCTGTTCCCGCGGTGATCAATGCTCCTGTGATCAGCGATGACAGGCCGCTGTCTCCGTAATACAGAGAAAAACAGATGCCGGGTATCATTGACAGGGCGAGCAAGGCAAGAAGATACCCCTGAATGCGGATGACCAGCTTCCAGTTCATCAGCGGCCGATCACCAGGTTGGAACCGAAAAAGCGGTCAACCCTGTCCAGAGCCTCCGGCAGAATGAAGCAGGTGACCTGATCGTTGAGGTGCAGCTCCTCGCTGCCGGTGGGAATGATTACCCGGCCTTTCCTCAGAATAGATGAAATGATCATGCCTGCGGGGATCCCGGCCTCGGAGATTGGCTTATTCAAAGAGGGGATCGGATCCGCAATGGATATTTCTATTATCTCCGCGGGTACTCCGGAGAAATATACCATGGAGTTTATGTGTCCTCCCCGTGTGTGCTGCAGTATCTCGCCCGCGGCAATCACATTCGATGAAAAGACCGCGTCTATAGCGGCAACAGAGTTGATAAGCCGGACCAGGGGAATATCCCGGATAGAACACATCACTTTTGAAATGCCCCGGCTCTTTGCGGTGGCGCACGACACTATATTGAACTCGTCTGCATCAGTAATCGCGGCAAAGCCGGTGTGTGCAGTACTGAGTTCCCGAAACACCGAAGCATCGGTTGCCGCACCGTGTATCACGGTAACGCTGTCGAGCTTGTGCGTGTATTTCTGACAGAGAGTCCTGTCCTGCTCAATAATGGTTGCTCTTCGTCTGGATCGCTGTATCTGCTCCACGAGATTCAGCAGTATCTGGGGCTCTGAGGCTAATATCAGGTGCTTCAGCGGAGCTTTCTTCTGTATGTACTTTTTCATGAGAGTTTTGATGTCCGGTGTCTTTGCAATCAGGAAAACCCTGTCATTTTCCTCTATCCTGCTGTTGCCATTGGGAATGACCAGTTTGTCCTCGTTCTGGATGGCCACTACCCGTATTCCGTGAAAAAACTGATCGCTGCGCACTGTTTCAATAAGCGTTTTGTTCAAAAACGGAAATGACCTGTCCGCGGTGAAGCCGACCAGCTGCACTCTGCCCTCGTAGAAGCTCTCGATCTCGGTTGCCTCCGGGTAGTCCATCATACAGGCTATTTTATTTATTATTATGTCATTCGGGTTTATAACATGATCTATGTACAGCCCTTCAGGAGTTATCAGAGAGCCATCGAATATGTAGGAATAGTATTTCACCTTCGCGATTATTTTCAGCGCGGGATTCAGCTTCTTTGCCAGGATGGAGGAAAGTATGTTGACATTGTCCTGATCAGTAACGGGTATAAAAATGTCCGCGTCCTTTATTCCCGCTTCTTCAAGTACATTTATATTGGTGGCATCTCCGCAGATTACCATTGCGTCGAGCTGATTCTCGAGCCTGTCAACAACGCTGCTGCTTTTTTCCAGAACAGTGACCTGCTGATTTTCGCTTACAAGGTGGCGGGCGACATTACTGCCGATATGGCCTCCGCTGACAATGATTATCTTCATGCTGTCCTTTCGAGCACAACCAATCTCTCTGACTCTTCCCTCCGCCGCACACGGCGGTTACGGTAGATCGGAACAGTCTGCTGCCGTGCACCCCTGCCTTTATCTGCGAAGATACGGTGCTTCACATTACAGCGAATGCAGGGAGTAATATGACGAACGTTTCTCTCATTACTGTGCTTGCCGGGGGCTGGCAGATAAAGCCGTTGTACAGATATCTGCAATGGAGACGACTCTGACTGCTGCTCTGGCCAAAACCTGTTTTGCACAAAAATCATATATTATAATTCCTGTGCGCGGGAAGTCAAGTTATACTGAAAAGAAATGAGCCGTCAGCATCCGGGATATGTCCGGGGTCCGCAACCCTCAGAAGACAGAAAACGGAAGGGTCTGGATAAATTTTAAAAAGCGGGCTTTGCCCGCTACAGGGGATTGATGATGAATTGCCCAAATTCCACTTTTAACCATTTTCCTGCCTTGTTTGAGAAAATGAAATATTTTGCATGATAAATAGGGCTTGGTGAAAAAGTCGCTATTGTGCCAGATGGTAGGATGCAAGCCAGAATTAAGGCAAAATTAACAGGGACATTATGTTTTACTCAAGAGTCATAAGTTTTACATTATGCCACCTCCTTGTCAAGCTGTATTTGTGCTGAGCATTTTTGTTTTTCTCGAATAAACGTGGTTATTAAGTTTTTTGCATATCCGCACAAAATGTTTTGATGCAATTGCTGAGTGCCATTTTTGAGACAAACTCTGATGGGGTATTTGAACTGTATGTTCTTAACCAGCACTGCGCTTTTTTCTTTACCTTATCTGGATAACATGTTGCAATCAGTTGAAGCATTCCCAGAATCAGCAGTTGAACGTTGACAAACTTTTCGATAGCCCGGAAAGTATTCATTGTTTTGGCTGGATCGGAAAATCGTTGTTTCACATCTTTATTCTTCTTTGGCTTTTTTGAAACGGGCGAGAGGTATCGTGACCAGAAGTGATACGTGAATCCTCCAAGGATGTTCTTGAGAGTATCAAACATAGTTTCAATTGTCACTCTTCTGCAGTAGAGTTCTGCAGCTATGACTGGATTGAGATTTAAATCAGATGTCATGATGATAATACGTCCACGGGATGATTCGACCAGGATAAATCGGATCATTCCCTTCGCTGGTTTCCACAATATGGCGATGCAGTCCCAATGATGTCCGCGAAAAAAGCTGGGTTTTGAACAGGTTTCGAAATCCTGGTGGAGCGTGGATGCCGCTGGCATCTTTCTCGCGTCTTTTATAGTTTTTGTGTGGTCGCCCGGAAAGACAAGGCGTTCGTTTACAAGACAGGCGAGGTTTTTCGTATCAAGCCAATCCCACCACCTTATCATTAAAGTGTCCGTTGTCCATGCATGTGAATGGAAGAAATGCAGAAGACATGGATATGCTGATGGCGACAGTGACAAAGCCCGGATGATTGAGCTTACGCCAAAATTGTCGCATCGCATTAGAAATCCTACAAAAACAACAATAAACCATGCGTATGTGGCTCGCCTTGAGAAGGCAGGACGCATATGCATAAAAAATCGTTCAAGCTCGCTCACCATTAAACAGCCTCCTAAAAAATTATTTATTCTTGACATTTGTCGCTAACTAACTATGCTGTAAAGCATAGTTAGTTATACACAAAACACCTTTGGAGGTCAAGTAATGACTCGAAAAGAATTAGGTAAAGTGAAAAGGCGTGTAACGATCCTGCGCAATAAACTGGCAAAGCTCGGTCCGATAATGAGGGGGAGTGTTACGGTGCTTGGAACTCGCAACAAACAACCGTACTTCTCTATGAATAAGGAGGGAAAGACGAAATTGATCTACTTGGGGAAAAAACGCGAATCTCTGGCGAGAGAATATTCAGAAAATCACAAACAATTGAAAAAGATCGTTGATGAAATGACAGAATTGAATATGATTCTATTGAAGAAAAAATACGATCAATAAACTGATGAATCACGACAAGAACTTTTGACTGTCGAAAACCTATTGGCTTCAAAAAAAATAAGGAAACTTATATTTTTTTCCCTTGATAAAAATGAAAAAGATATGCAATTTGAACATTTTATGAAGGGAGGAGTACAAGTGATTGATTCGACAGGTTATGTTTTTGAAATTTAGAAAGAAACCCGCTGGCTTAAGACGCGTCTGAGAACGTTCCTTACAAAGTATAAA
>CAZGEP010000211.1:0-6245 GCA_964524955.1 uncultured Planctomycetota bacterium
AGGTGAGAAAACCCAAGTCCGGCTGATCGACCCGCGCGGCAATATCGCGGGGCGGCGAATACTGCGAACCAGTGCGCATGGAAATGTCCATGGTCAATTTGAGCTGGCATCCGACATTCACAGCGGCACATACTTTCTGGAGCTTGAGTGCGGGACCGAGCGTACGCGGCAGCCCATCCAGATCAAGCGATACGTTCCCAAACGCATACAAATCCGGGTCTGTCTGGAAGACGGATACGCAGTTGCCGGAAAAACCTGCCGCATCCGGGTTCATGCCCGGACATTTGGAGGAAATCCAGTACGCGGGGCAGAAGTCACCATGCAGCTGAAAACGACGAAAGGTTCCCGCAACAGGACATTCCGCAGACAAACCGATTCCACCGGTGAAGCTGTCTTTGACTTCAAGCAGCTCAAGCGATTTCTCCGGCCGAAGCAGGAGTCCGTGCTGATCCCCCTGCGCATCACCGTTGACGACGGCGGTACACCGCAAAGGCATACTGCGCAGCTGCCGGTCTACAGAGAGAGCCGGCTGGTGGACCTGCTGCCGGACGGCGGAACCATCCTCGCGGGCAGGAAAAACCGGTTTGTCTTGTGCGCGTGGCATCCGAACGGAGAACCGGCTCCGGGAGCATACACTGTTGAAATCGGAAGTGAATTCCGGATAGTTCATATCCCGAAAAGCGGTATCGCGGAATGCACCTTCTTTGTGCATAAAGGCCCCACCCGTGCCGTCGTATCCTGGGAGAAGCATGACGGCACACAGGTTAAAAAGAAAATTCCCTTTGAAGGAATTCCTCAAAACAAAATACGCATCTCACTACCCTTCAGGCTGAACCCGCCGGCAGACCGATTGCGCGCCCGGATCGACATGACTGAGGATGTGCGCTCAGACCTGACCGAGCTCCGCTTGACCCTTGCCGACCGGGACCGGATTCTGGCGCAGGAACATTTTCCCAGTAAGATTCCCGAGGATTTCACACATCTGTTTAAAATACCGGATGGCGTATCAGGCTCTTTGTGTCTGATCGCGTTTGCAAAGACCCGGAACCTGGGAGATTACTGCTGCCGCGTAAATGTGCCCACATACAACACTGGCCGGCCATTGCTGGAGATTCATCCGGAAAAGAAAACAATGCGGCCCGGCGAACACAACCGACTCTCAATCCGCCTCAAAGACCCGAAAGACAGGCCTGTATCCGGAGCCGTTTGTCTGGCAATCACGGATCGGGCCGTTCTGGCCCGGTCCAATCAGCCCCTGCCGGAACTCCGCCTTTGCCGGGAGCGAAGCAGGTACTATCCAATCGCATCCATGCCGCCTCCCCTGTCCTGTGCCTTTGAGAACAGTGCCCCTCTTTCGTTTCTTCCGACTGCCTATTCAGCCGTATCCATGGAGAACATAACCAATGATCCGCATATCCAGCAGGCAGACAGAAGACGGGTTCAGTTCTGGCTCAATTTCCTGTATGCATCGCTGATTGCAATCATACTTGGAACCGTTCTTTATGCAGCGATCCGCCACATCCTGACCAATAAACTGCTGGCAACAGCCCTGGTCGCACTTCTGCTGCTGGCGATACTGGCAGGCCTGTTTCTTCCGGCATTATCAAAAGCCCGCGAATGTGCGAGAAGAATAACGAGCCCTCCCATGAGCCGGGAAGAGGCCCTTCAGTCTCTTCAACAGAGCCGGACACTGTCTTCGGGAATCCGCATGGCGTCAGCACCTCTCAATCCGGTACGCGAAACGTTCTCCGAAACCCTTCTCTTTCTTCCTGAAGTTGTTCTGAATCAACAGGGAGAAGCGGAAATTGACTGCCCTCTGGCGCACAACATTACGACCTGGCATGCGTCGGGAATCGCTCTGGCCCCAGGACTCGGTCTTTCGGGAAACGGTACGGATTTTACCGCAACCAAGCCCTTTTACATTGCTCCGGATTTTCCGGCTGCCTTTATCCGGGGCGACAGTCCGGTTCTCCGCTTTACCGCATACAGCACCCGGGCAGCCGGACCGGTTCACGTGACCCTCACGCAGCAAAACTTCTTCACTGCTTCGCAGCTGAAAAAGACAGCTTCTATCCGCAATGGAGGGTTCACAGCATTTGAGTTTCCGGTCATGTTCAACGAAGCCGGATCCTTCCGTATGAAGGTAACCGCCCGATGCGGTGAGTTCTCTGACCAGGTATCCATTCCCGTTATTGTCACACCGCACGGGAAGGTAATTGAGACCGCTCACAGCGGACGCATACTCAACAACCTGAGACAGGCCGTGAATCTCTCTCTCCCTCCGGATACCTTTCGCAGAGAATACATACTCTGCCTGTATCCAAGTCCGGTCTCCGACTGTCTGGGCGGACTGGAGGATATGCTGCGCATTCCGTACGGTTGTTTTGAACAGACCACCTCGGTTAATTATCCGAATATCATGATCCTTGAACATCTCAAGCGCAACGAGAAGTCCGACAAAAAACTCTGCACCCGGGCGGAAGAATACCTTCGCAAAGGTTATCAGCGGCTCCTCGGTTTTGAAGTCAGGGGCGGAGGGTTTTCCCTGTATGGACGTAAGCCGGCAAGCGTCTGGCTCTCGGCCTATGGTCTGATGCAGTTTTATGATATGCAGAAGCACATCTACGTGGACGCTGCAGTGCTGGAGCGGACATGGGGTTTTCTGCGCACCCGGATTCAGGATGCGGATCTTCAGGTCAGAAGCTTTGCGGTGTGGGCCGCCCTTCAGGCCGGTATCCGGGACAGCGTTGTTCAGGAACACATCCAGGAAATCAAAAGAGCTCTCCGGGGGCCGGTTCCGACCTATTCAAAACTTCTGGCATTAAATGCATGCATTGAATTCGATCCAGGGTCTGAGAGAGCCAACCAGATTGCACTGGACATTGCCCGCAGACTGGCTGAGGGTTCAGCGAAAACACAGAACGTCCGCACCCTGAGTTCAGCATACGGAAGCACCGCAAACACAGAGATTCTCGCACTTTCAGTCATGGCCCTCCGTCACTCAAATGCCGAGTCCGCCCCGGCAGTTTGTGCGGCCCTGACGGATAAAATCCTGAAACAGCGTCGGGGAAGCAGCGGATGGGGCCAGACCCAGGCAACGGTTCTTGCCCTCAAAGCGCTGAACGAAGAGTATATAAACAAACCGGCTTCCGGTACCATTCGAATTCAAAGCCGGGGAATAACACTCGGACAATACACCCTGAAGGCAAACACTCTGGTTCCACAGTTCATCAGATTCAGCCGGCCACCCTCTGATCAGATCGAATTCCTGTATTCCGGTAGCGGCCGGATTAACTACACCATCCGGGCCGGGGGAATGCGGCGCTGGACCGATGAAGAAGAGAGTTTCAACCCGTCCGGACTCACGATCCGTGTATCCATACCTGAGAAAGAATACCGGACAGGCGGAGAGATCCCGGTGCAGATTTTCCTTGAAAACAACGGCAAAGACTGTGAAAATCCACTGCTTACCTTTGGCCTGACATCCGCTGTGGTTCCGCTCCACATCTCACTTGCCAATAAAGAGCTCATTGAGAAATACGAAATTCAGAATGATAAAATAATCTTCTATCTGAACAAAATACCAGCCGGCGGCAAACGCCGTATTGCATTCAACCTGTTCGCGCGAATACCCGGAACGTTCCGTCTCAACCCGTCAAAGATATTTGAATACTACAACCCCCAAAACATGACCGAAGTACCGGGGCCGGTCCTGAAAATTATTGAAAATAAATAAAAAGAGAATACAATTCTATTGAATCCTGAGACAGTTAAAAGGTGTTAAATAAAAGTGAATGACGGCAATGTAAGATATGAATATACCATTTAATTCCAAAAGGTATTCCATGAAAAGAAGATTAACAATAAGCTTTTGCACTACTCCATATCTTGTCATCTTCTGCATTTTATTGCTTCCTGCATTGATGCCTCCATCTTATGGTGCCGGTCCAAAGTCTTCAGAAAAAGGAGCATGGGTGCCTTTACGAAGATTCAGAATGCATATATCTGAGTTGGTTTCTGACACAGACAATCGGGTTTGGTCCTTTACAAACAATGGCCTTTTTTACTGGGAAATGAATTATTCAGACAGCCCCAGGAGCGCTAAAGTATGCAATGCTTTCAAGCAAAAAGAAATTAATCATTTAAAAAGAGAGTTCTTCGGCGGGCTGGACAGAGACATCTACCTTACTGGCAGGCTTAAGGATAAGTCAAGAAGAAAACATTACGGCCTGTTATACTATTTAAAAGGCACAGAATTGGTCAAAGTGAGTGAATACTATTTTGATAATTCAAATGATAATGAGAACATATATGTGAGCCGCTCAAACCGGGCATTTAATTACACGGGAAGGTTTGTCGCAATTCTTGATAAAGGGAAGTGGACTACCGTTGAAACACCACTTGCAGACAGCTATGAAGATGTCCACATCCATGATCTGTCTCCCGAAGGGCCTGTTATATTCTTTAACAATAAATCTGGCAACGCATGCATCTGGAACGGGAATAGATTTCAAACTGGAATGCCGGAGTCATTTCCCTCCAAAGAGCATCGTATAGACGATGTGGTCTCGTGGGGCCGCAACCGGATACTGTTCTTTATGAATAGCGGACGAGGATCAAAAAGGATGCTGTGTGTAAAGTGGGGTAAAGAGCCGCAGACATTGGATATAACGCAAATCCGCAGCGCTATTCCTTCTAGAATTTCCAACGCCTGGGGAGCTCCGGACGGAAGCGTACTCATGCAGGCTACTCCTGGAAACAGAAAAAACAAACCCAAAAAGAAACCCTATTTAATCCACTTGGCTCCGGATGGAAAAGTTACTGATATTTCCCCGCTTCCCGGCCAGAGAATAAAATTTAATTCCTGGAAAGACAGACGAAGTATTGTACAGACTCAGGATGGAACTTTCTGGCTTATTTTAGTTCACGGCGGCATTCTCAGGATTAAGAACCTGAAACCGGACATATTCAACTGGAGAAAAGGATATGTTTATCATGGTCCGTCCTGGCTTGTGAAAACACCCAATAATAATGTAGTCGCTTGCGGTGAACAAAAGATGGTCTCAGCCTGGGATCCAAATGCAATACCAGATACATTCCTTACGGAAAGATGGGCGTCATTCCAGGCGGTAAATTACTTCACGATTCAGGATCCGAATGGTGGTATATGGGCCTTTCTTGATGGTCACCCGAAACAGGCCAGCAGATGGGATGGTAAAAAGTGGACCCATTGTGCTATAGGCGTAGAAGTCCCTCATAATCCTAATCTCGTAATCGTAGACGATATCGGCGGAATGCTATTTCAGGCTAACTATAACAGTAGAGACATAATATACCTGACCCGTTCAGGGGAACGCCAAATATATAAATCTCATAACAGTGCCATCGCTGCTGCCGCTAAAGAAGGTGCAAGGTATTTTCGGGTACACAAAAAATCTTATTTTAAGATGAAGGGGCCTGTTGTAACAAACGACGGGAGGATCTGGTATCAGGCGCGCAAAACAAGACATTTAATTCATTTCTATGACAAGGCAATGAAATGGCAGAGGGTTAATCATTCACCTCTTCATGCAATAACTGAAAGTGAAGACGGTAAGCCTTTATTTCTTGATAAAGAAGGGGTTTGGTCCTATGAAAGTGGACGAATTATTAATCTGAGTGAAAAACATCCAAAAGTGAACGATCTCGCTCTGTATCCCTGTGGAGAGTTTGATCCAAAGCCAATCCCTTATTATAAAAATCTTCCATCTTCATTTCTGAGTGAACATGTGATTAAAGTTAATAGCGATAGTCAATGGTATCCGGTTAGCATCAAAACAGCCCGCAAGATTGAAATGGGAATCGCCCCGCCTCCGCCCCCGAATACAGATGCAAAATTAAAATACCAAGCCTTTATTATGGACAGAGAATGCGGATTCTGGGTTTCTAATCAACGCAGGTGGGCCGGGGGTGACTTCACCCCTTACTTAAAACCCCGCAATCTACCTGTCAGCCTTTCCCGCTGGAGACCAATAGCTCATGACAAAGCAGGACGGACTTGGATAAGTGGCGGAGGATATGATCTTTACATGCAGAAGTCACAACTTGTTTGTCCTGAAATAAGTAAAATGCACATCCAGCGCTCACGAAGGTTATTTCTTCAAATAAAAAAACGAGCGAGCTTCTCAGCTTTTCTTTTTCGACAGAATTCTGTTAACGTCCCAGAGTTTGTGGGGACTGGAGTTTAATTCCTCTGAGTACGAGTT
>CAZGEP010000212.1:0-6236 GCA_964524955.1 uncultured Planctomycetota bacterium
GATGGTCAATGGTCTATGGTCTATGGTCGATGGCTGAAAACAGAAACATCATCCAGCATATACAGGATAACTGCGGGATAAATGAAACTGAAAAAGATGTAGTAAACGCAGGAGACGCAGATGACGCAAGGGAACGGAGCGTTAACAGAGTGAAAAGCGGATTGAACCATGAAGATCATGAAGGGGCATGAAGAACAGCGCAGGAAATAGAGTTAAGAGCAACTGCTGAATAGTTGTTAACTACAGAGATCACAGAATACAGAGAACTGGTACAAATTAACAAATAACTGATAACTAATAACAGAATGTATTGTCCACGGAAAACACGGAATTCACGGAAGAACTGATTACTACAGATAACAGATAACAAATTTATAGTCAACGCTCGCCGAAGGCTTGTTAAACCATGAAGAGACTCAGGAAGCTGGATGGGTGGTGGAGGTAAAGCAGAGTATTGGAAATTTTGTTTCTTTTCTTCATGTTTCTTCATGGTCTTCATGGTTCTCAAGCTTTTACGCTTTTATCCTGTCAATCCCGTCTGAAACAGTCTTTTCTCTTTTGTTTTTATGCAGTTCAGCCATCGACTATCGACTATAGACTATCGACTGAAGTTTTAACCACACTGTTCCGCCAAAGCGGATTGAATTCAAGGAGACAATCAATGCAGGAGCGATACGCAGGCAGGCACCCCGAATGTCAGTATGAAGATCAGGCCCGGAAACTGTTCAGCGAAGGCAGGATATCCGAAGCACTCACGCAGTATTTCAATGCTGTATACGCAAGCCCTGACGACCGCATAGATCCTCTGATTATCATAGGGCTTCAAACCTGTATTGAGGCTGTGGAGGATGGGGAAAAGCAGCTCAAGCTTTTCGGAATGGCGATTGAAGCCTGCGGCGATAATCAAAGCTGGTTTTATCTTGTGCGCGGAGATTACTACACAAAGAAAGACGATTTTGAAAAGGCAATGGAAGACTACAATGCTGCCGCAGATATCCAGCCGGATTCCTACTGGCTGCATGTTTCGCTGGCTGAACTCTACAAAAAGACCGGCCGGCATTATCAGTCGCTCAAGGAAATGGTCAAAGCCCGGGAAGCAAGTGCAAAACTAACCGATTCTGCCTTCATCAGCCTGAGCATGAATATGGAAAACTGAGTATTGCGGGTGGAAAGAAACAGCGAAAGGCAGCTTGACAGTGATGGAAGATTATTATATAATTAAAGCCATAAGAGCTGGATCATAACAACTACTACCGGAGAGGTTATATTTTAAAATGACTACAGTTGAAAAAGTCCGCACCCAGCTTATGACTTTGTCAGCAAGTGAGAGGGCAAGCCTGGCGCACGAATTGATTTTGAGCCTGGATGATCCAAAAGAATATGAATTGAGCCCGGCGCAGGAGAAAGAAATTCAGCGCCGCATTAACATGGTGCAGCAGGGCGCCGCCTCCGGTCGTCCGGCATCTGAAGTGTTCGCGGAAATCAAGGCACACTATTCATGACCAGCATCACCTTTCTCCATGAAGCTGAGATTGAACTTTGGGACGCTGTTTCGTACTACGAAGACAATGCTCAGGGTCTTGGTCTTGACTTTGAGAAGGAAGTTGAACGTTCGGTACAGGCAATTTCGGAGTCCCCGGAGCGTTGGCCACTTCGTTCAGACGGTACTCGACGATACCTCACTCAGCGTTTTCCCTATCTGATTGTTTATACGTATATAAAAGAACGTATCTGGATTATCGCGCTCGCGCACTGCAAGCGCCAGCCGGAATATTGGCAGGATCGCGAAAATCCTACTTTGTAGTGTAAAAGAGGCTGACAAGAATATATTCTTGTCAACTTGCCTGCGCGGCTGAGTGTGTTACATTTTTGATCAGCCTATCCACGTTGCGGTTTCTGTTGGCCTGCGCCCGGTCGAGCGGGGTTTCTCCGGTTTCGTTGGTTGCGGCCGGATCCGCACCGGAGCGGAGCAGGATTTTGACAGTCCGGCTGTAGTCGTTTACTGCTGCTTTATGAAGCGGGGTCCAGTCCTGGTTGTTTCGGATGTTCACATCGGCATTGTTTTGAATCAATACCTTCACAATTTCCTCTTCGCCGTTAAATGCGGCTTCATGAAGCGGGCTTTCTCCCAGTTCGGTCCGAACGTTTGGGTCTGCGCCGAGGTCCATAAAGGCTTTGATCGCCCGCAGGTTTCGGTGGCTCACGGCAATATGAAGCGGCGTTTTTCCGGAGTTGTCTGTTGCATTGATATCAAGCCCCCCTGCCGTAAGAATTTCAGCTGTTTCTTTGCCGGATGCAAGATGAAGAGGTGTCAGGCCCTCATTGTTTCGTGCTTGAATCAAGGCGCCGTTGTCGATCAGAAAGCGGAGCATATCTCCGCTCCTTTGCTCAGCGGCATAAAAGACCGGCGACGTGCAGTCAGAGTCCGCTGCATTGACTTCCGCGCCTGAACGGACCAGCAGCTGAACCATTAGTATATTTCCCGCTGCTGCTGCCGCATGGAGCGGTGTTTTTCCCTCCAGGTCATTTCGCGTGTTCACATCCGCGTTATGATGAATCAGCAGCGCTGCGGTATCCTGACAATCCTGCGAAAGGGCCTGATACAGAGGAGACCGGCCTTCTGGTTTTGAGTTTATCTGAGCGCCGGTCCGAATCATGAGTTCAGCGGTTTTCAGCGCATTCTTTTCAGCAACAGCGAGCAAGGCCTTATCTTTTATCAGCTGCGGTATTTTTCCAGATTGGCGTATCATAACCCAGGCTGTTTCCAGAGAACCGCATGCGCAGGCGGTCACGAGAGGTGTGTGATGTAATGCGTTCAGCGCGTTCAGGTCTGCACCGTGTTTGAGCAGTACGCGCGCGGTTTGAGTAGAATTTTTCTCAGCAGCCTTGTGAAGCGGAGTATTGCACATATTTATCTGCCCGATGTCGGCATCCATGCCGGATTGAAGCAGGATCTCTGCGCATTCAGCAAAATCTCTTTCCGCTGCAATATGAAGCAGGTCTGAATCCGGGTCCTGGCAGATGCAGTCGCCCAGGCCCATTTCCATCAGCAGTCCGAGCTGTCCGGATTTATTTTCTTCAACCGCCTGGCGTATCTGATACATGTCACCTCTCCTTTAAGAATGTTTTCAGGCCCCATGAAGCCGGGGGAATGCTGTATTCGGTAAGCACCCACAGCACCGGGTACTCGGGCGGGTTCACGGGTGCCGGGCCCTGGCCGTCGGTAAGGAATATCACAAGTTCCGGATTCTCAACGTTTTCTTCAATATACCTGAAAACAGGCCGGAAGTCTGTGCCTCCGAAACCGCTGAACTCAAAAGTATCCTGCGGCATGGGGCAGTCCTGGCTGTATTCAGTAACATTCTGCACACGGGTATCGCACTGAATCAGAGTGATTTGATAGCTGCCGAAGCTGTTTACTATTCCGTTGAATTCACCGAGAAATTCAGGCAGCTCCAGGCAGGTGCTGCCACTGGTATCCACGGCAATGACCGCGGAGAGATGTTCGGTCTTTCTGCCCGGGATATACAGCCCCTGATGCAGATAGCGCCTTGCCGGCGGCAGCCATACCCGCTGGCCGCCGAACTTCTCGGTCACAAACTGCTGCAGCACCTCCCGCCAGTCCAGCCCGGGTTTGTAGATGTTGTCCACAACCCGCTGGATATGCCCCGGCAGGTTTCCGCGCCTGCGCTCCAGGCTCTGAGCCGCTGACACTACCCAGTTGCGCCACTGCCGTTCGCTTTCATGGTCGACAGCGAGTCTCAGATCCGGGTCAATGATCAGTTCAGAATTGTCCAGAAGTTCATCCTCTACAGCTTCCGGATCTTCGGGATAGACATGGGTATCACAGTGCCGGTCTGCTCCGCGGATTTTCTTCAGGTCAATTTTTTCGTAAATCTCCTCTGCACAGCGTCCTTTCCAGCGCCATTCATGGGGCAGCATGTCTTTGATGCGGAATCCGTCTGCTTCCAGCAGGAAATCAACTTCCAGATCAGCCGCGTAATTGAAACGAATTCGTTCCCGGTCCTGTTTGCGCAGGAAATGGCGCAGAACACAGTGCCAGATTTCATGAGCAAGCAGGCAGGTATCCTCTTCCTCTTCCAGGCAGTTGAAGTAATCAATGTCAATATACACAGTTTTTCCGTCTGTGCACGCGGTACGCATGCGGGAATCCTTGACCGCTGCAATATCCAGACGCATACCCAGCATACCGATAAAGGGCTGACGCAGCAGCAGCCGGGCCCGGCAGTCCATGGCCGCCTGCGTGACCCGTTCCTTTTCTTTCTTTTCTTCGGCATTCGGCTCCCGTATACAACAAGTGCTGTTTTTCATCAGCCGGCCCTCCGCTTCCTGTTTTTAAGGGTTTTGCCGTGGCGCTCCTGCCACTGCCTGAACATTTCTGATTTCATCAGCCGGCGGCTGCATTCATCACTGCTCAGCGAGCTGGTTCCCTGCATGGCATCCATCATAGCCATGGCCGCAAAGTCGCTGCTCAGAGCAAGGGAGATCCGGTAAAACCCGTTGAGCAGGGCAGCACTGTCCCGGTTGTTCTTTCCCCGCCACAAATGATAGACCATGGACGAGCAGAGTGCGTATTTCTGGTCCGGACGCTCCGGAATCTTTATTTTCTCAGGACACTTCATCATCTCAAGCACATCCTCGAGTTGATGCTGCTGTTTGCGGTATTCAACAAACTCAACTCCGGCTCCTGAACCAACCAGGCCCTCGATAGCAATGGATACCGATCGATTTTTTACGGACACCCGGTCGAACAGATACATCATAGTGCTCACCCGCTCCCAGGAGCGGGGGCTGGGCCATCCGCGCTCCAGATTTCCTTCCATATTGAAAAGACTGTCCGGTTTGAACCGCAGAAACCCGGTTACATCCGGATGAATGTCCCTTTTCAGGGCCCACTGCATCCATGTTTCAATATCCGATTCAATATTGGCGTGAAGAAAACGGTTGGCAAGCGCAGAGGACAGCGTTGTGGCAACCGCTCTGTCGGAGGTCCGGTTGCCTGCGGCAGCAATATACCATCCGTCCGGAACCTGGTACAGATCTCCGAGCCTGCGGTCCAGAATAAACTCATACGCTGCCACCTGGAGCGTACGATCCGCTGCAGTCAGTTCATCAAAGAGAATAATCCCCCTGCTTTTGGGATCCCGGGGCCATTCCGCGGATACCTGCCACTGGACACCGTCTTTTCCCGGAACCGGCAGGCCCCGGATGTCAATCGGTTCGCGCTGCGCAAGTCGCACATCAATAAACCCCACCCCCAGATCCTCGGCAATATCGCGCATGACCGAGGATTTTCCAACACCGGGAGGCCCCCAAATCATTACCGGCGGCACCTGTTCGGCAATGCTCCTTCGATGCGCCTTTCTCCAGAAGTTGTTCAGATCCTCATCCCAAAGCGCCTTCAGCTGAAAACGGATCAGCTCCTCGAGCTCTTTTACACTAATATTGAACTTTGTTTTGTACATACCCTTCATAAGAAACCTCCTCTGGTTCAAATAAGTATTGAAAATCATTCCACAGATATCTATGCGCGAAACCGCACATCCTGATGTAATAAAAATCCTTTTTAAACAAAAAAAAGGCCGCCTCTTTTCAAAAGAGACGGCCTTAATCTGTATGTACCCGCTGTACCGTGTTCGCGCTCCCGTGCGTGCCTACGACCGGTAAAGGTGTCCGTATTTTTCCTTTGCTGCTCTGCGGAAATCACAAACATATTTCCGTGCTGTGGACTCAGAAATATTCAGTTCCTCCGCAACAGTGCGATACGATTTCTGTGCCAGAAAATATTTTGTCAGAACCTTCCGCTGAGCCTCGGGCTGTTTCCTGATAAAATCCATCATCATGCGCGCCATTTCTTCTGTACCTGCCTTCTCATCCGGACGTATCTGCCCACGATCTTCAATGGTGCTGATGAGTGTGTCCCCGCTCTCTTTATTAGGAGAATCCAGCGACACAACAGTATGATTGTTAATTCTCTGACGTGAATCCTTCCAGGTATTGCGGAGTACGCCCATCAGGTACTTTTCCAGAAATCCGGCCACAGAAATTCCCCTTGACGGATCGTACTGAACATGGAGTTTCTTTTGCAGGACATACATGGCCGCATTCTGCAAAAATGATTCCCGTACATCTCCATACACCCTTTTTCTGTTTGCAAAAATTTGATAACGTCCCAAAGTTTGTGGGATAAGTTGAAGATGGCTTGAGTTGTGATA
>CAZGEP010000213.1:0-6193 GCA_964524955.1 uncultured Planctomycetota bacterium
TTTCCATCCAGATAAACAGAAAGGCACCATGGGATTTCGGTTTTTCAGAAGGAAATACTGCCTTGAGAGTGGACAAAAAACAGAATTACAGAATTATTGTATGATTATCAGGCGGTTAAGTCTGAGTAATTTCTAAAGGGAAAATGTGTATACAGATTCTTCAATACGACTTGCTTCGTTTAATTGATCACAATCGAATGGAAATGAGAACGTATGGCCAAAAAGATGAAAGTAAAGAAGAAAAAGAAGCGGTTTGAGGAAACACTCTGGGATACAGCCAATAAACTGCGCGGCAGCGTGGAATCCTCTGAATACAAGCATGTGGTGTTGAGCCTGATCTTCCTGAAATTCGCTTCCGACAAGTTTGAAGAGCGCAGGCAGGAACTTATTGGCGAAGGCAAGGAAAAATATCTGGACATGGTGGAGTTCTATACCATGAAGAATGTTTTTTACCTGCCCGAAGAATCCCGCTGGAGCTACATCAGGCAGCAGGCCAAGCAGGACGACATTGCCGTAAAAATCGACACCGCGCTTTTTACCGTGGAAAAGAACAACAAAGCCTTGAAAGGCGCGCTGCCGGACAATTACTTTTCCAGGCTGAATCTGGATGTCAGCAAACTCTCCTCCCTGATTGACACCATCGACAATATCAACACGGTCAAGGAAAAGGAAGAAGATGTTGTCGGCCGGGTCTATGAATATTTTCTGGGGAAATTTGCCGCATCGGAAGGAAAAAAAGGCGGTGAGTTTTATACTCCCCGTTGTATTGTCAAGCTGATCGCGGAAATGATCGAGCCCTACAAAGGCAAGATATACGACCCCTGCTGCGGTTCCGGCGGCATGTTTGTTCAGTCCGTCAAGTTTGTTGAGAATCACCAGGGTAACAAAAAGGATATCTCTGTTTACGGTCAGGAATATACGGCCACAACCTACAAGTTGGCCAAGATGAACCTGGCAATCCGGGGTATTACAGCAAACCTGGGCGAAGTCCCTGCAAATACATTTGTCAATGATCAACATCCAGACCTCAAAGCGGATTTTATTATGGCCAATCCGCCGTTCAACCAGAAGGACTGGCGGACCTCAGAAGAACTCACAGACGACCCCCGATGGTCCGGTTATGAAGTTCCACCCACGGGAAACGCCAACTACGGTTGGATTCTGCACATGATCTCCAAGCTTTCCGAAAACGGTGTGGCCGGGTTTGTCCTGGCCAATGGTTCCATGTCCACCACCACAAACAGCGAGGGAGACATCCGCCGGAAAATTATTGAAAATGACATGGTGGACTGCATGATCGCAATGCCCGGACAGCTCTTCTATACCACTCAGATTCCGGTTTGTCTCTGGTTCTTGACTCGGTCCAAAAAATCAGATCCCAAACGGGGATACCGGGACCGACAGGGAGAGACGCTCTTTATTGATGCACGCAGCAAGGGATCGCTCATTGACCGGGTACATCGGGAGCTCTCTGAAGACGAAATCACTGAAATCGCCAGTACATATCATGCCTGGCGGGGTGAGAAAAAAGACGGAAAATACGAAGACATCCCCGGATTCTGCAAAGCTTCTGATCTGGATGAAATCAAATCCCACAACTTTGTCCTCACACCCGGACGGTATGTAGGCGCCGCTCCTGTGGAAGATGACGGCATTCCCTTTGAAGAGAAAATGACCGAACTGACCACAACACTCTACAGACAGATGCGGGAATCCGCGGAACTGGACGAGGTTATAAAAAAGAATCTTGCGCATCTCGGATTTGGGGAGAAAAAGTAATGGAACATAATGACCAGGAACGCCATTCTCAAACCATGAGTGCTGTTTGATGAATGATGAATTAATGGAAAAAGTTCAACGTGCTCTCCAAACATTGGCGAAATTTGACCGACAACTTCTTGATATAGATGTTAATGAACGGTCCGTATCACATAAACTTGCTGAACATTTACAGAAAGAATTCCCGGATTGGGATGTGGATTGTGAATACAATCGTAAAATGGAACATAAAAAAACTCTTTGGGTGAATTATCCCAGTATTTCTGAGGATGATATTGAAGCAAAAACAGTCTTTCCTGATATCATTGTGCATCACAGGGAGACCGAGGATAATCTTCTTGTTATTGAAATGAAGAAGAATAGGCGTGGCACAAATACCGAAAGAGATGTCGCTAAAGTGAAAGCTTTCACAGGAAAAGAATACAAATATAGATTTGGCCTTTTACTTGTGATTGCTCGGGATAAGGCTGATGTGGAATGGTTTAACCGAGGTAAGCAATTCAGAACAACGTCTCCAATAGATTTTGAGGTTATTAAAAATGGGGAGTGAGTGGAGAGAAAGTACTTGGGGAAATGAAATTTCCCTCGAATACGGTAAGCGACTCAAAAATTACAAAGATGGGGCAGGTAATTATCGCGTTTTTGGTTCAAACGGTCCTGTTGGATGGACAGAAAAACCACTGACATCTGGTCCTGGAGTTATACTGGGACGTAAGGGAGCAAATCGAGGTGTCGAGTTCTCAAGAGACCCTTTCTTTGTTATTGACACAGCCTACTATGTAAAACCAAAGACTGAATTAGATATGCGATGGCTTTATTATGCAATCAAACATTACAATCTTGGAAATATTGACGATGGCTCCCCGATCCCTTCGACTACTCGTTCAGCGGTTTATGTTAGCAGACTAAAAGTCCCCCCTCTCCCCGAACAACGCGCCATCGCCCATATTCTTGGATCGCTGGATGATAAGATCGAGCTGAACCGGCGGATGAATGAGACGCTGGAGGGAATGGCTCAGGCGCTCTTTAAGAGCTGGTTTGTTGATTTTGATCCAGTGATTGACAATGTTCTTGCTGCTGGAAACGAGATTCCGGAAGAGCTGAAAGAAAAAGCCGAGACTCGTAAAGCCCTTGGCAAAAATCGCAACCCCCTGCCAAAAGAAATCCAGAAACTCTTTCCTGATAAATTTGAATTCACCGAACAAATGGGCTGGATTCCGAAGGGGTGGGAATTGCAAACTCTTTACGATATGGCCAATTTTGTTAATGGAGCTGCTTATAAGGGTAAGGATTTTACTGATTCATCTGTTGCATTGCCTGTAGTGAAAATTGCTGAAGTGAAAAACGGAATAACGGCTCAAACAAAATTCACAGAAGTAGATAAGGGCGACAAGTATAAAATTGGCGATGGCGAAATCCTGTTGTCGTGGTCTGGGAATCCAGATACGTCGATCGACACTTTCATATGGACGAATGGAGAGGGCTATCTAAATCAGCATATTTTTAGAGTTTCCCTACATAATGATGCCGATCGTTACTTTGTATACTATCAACTGAGGTCATTGCGTCCTGTTTTTGCGGAAATTGCCAGAGATAAACAAACGACAGGATTAGGGCATTTCACTGCGGGAGACATGAAGCAGCTGAGAGTGTTTAAACCAGAAAAGGAACTTTTGGTTTTCTTTAACAAAGCTGTAGCTCCGCTTTATAAGCGAAGCTACGAAAATAATATCGCAACGAGAACCTTGACCAAATTCCGCAACACGCTTTTGCCGAAACTGATCTCCGGCGAACTGCGAATTGAGAATACTGATAAAATTGTGGGAGAGAAAATTTGAGTAGATACGGATATACAGACTTGATGAATGCTGATTATGTCTTTGAGGCATTGCTTGGATACGGTATGTTTTCAGATAAACTCCCTCCCTGTTTTTCTTCTGAAGAACTGCTGAAATACTCAAAGGAGAATTGCCTTGAGAATAATTTTAAGAATCATGCATATATTGAATACAATTCAACAAGAAACACTAATGTGCCGAGACAACTGGCAATTCCACATCCTGAGTCTTATTGGAGTATCTGTAATTCAATAAAGAAAAATTGGTCCGATATAAATAAACATATCGGCAAGCCATACATAAAATTTAATTATGCGCATGTTAGAAGAATAAAAGGGAAGAAATGTATATTTGAAATAAATTATGGCGGTGCTGAAAGATGGGATAAAGAGGAGCTTATATTAGATTATGCGTTGGGATGTAGATATGTTGTAACAGCTGACATCTCTACTTTTTTCCCAAGCGTATATGCACACTCAATACCTTGGGCTGTAAAAGGAAAAGAGTGGGCGAAAATTCATAGATGTGCATCGTGGCAAAACAGAAGTGGTAATTGCCAGTACAACAACCAGCAACCTTGTGCACATGAAGATTGCGACTTGTGGCCTAATGACTTAGATATCATTTCTTGTTCAATTAAAGATGGAGAAACAAATGGTATTTTGATTGGGCCACATTCGTCAAATATTGTTTCAGAAATAATTTTGAGTCAAGTTGATCATGAGTTGCAGCGCCAAAATTTCACAAAGGTCATCCGTCACATAGACGACTTTGAGTACTTTGCTAAGGATGAGAATGATGCAAAGGATTTTTTAAGGGTATTAACACTTGAGCTGAAAAAGTATGAACTTTCACTAAATTCGAAGAAAACAAGGATAATTCCGCATAAAGAGCATACGTCTACTCACTGGATCAGCCAGTTGAACCAATTTTCATTTCCAGATAGAAAATCTATCGGTTTTACGTCAATTAGTTCATATATTGATTATGCTTTAAGCTTATCTCATGAGAACAATAACTTTGCAGCTCTAAAATATGCAATCAAAGTTGTTTCGAAGATGAGTCTCTCAGATCGCGCCAAAAGAGTTTATATTAAAAAAATACTACAAATTGCACTTGATCACCCATACATAATTCCCTTGCTTGAAGAATTTGTTTTTACCTTTGCAGGTGGTAATTATGATTTCATGGATTCATTCTTAACACATCTGTTAGATAGATCACTGGTGAATGGATATGCAGACTCTTTGAGTTTTCTTTTTTACTTTGCCATAAGATTCAAAATTACTTTAGGAAGTTTTGATTTTAATAAGGTTATCTCGCTGAACGATTGTATATCTTCCCTTTTAGCATATAAGTATTCTGAAATTAATAGTCTTCCAGTAAACTTATTTCATGAAGTGGCCGAAACAATATTATTTTATTCAGAAAGAGATCAGGATAAATTCTGGTTATTTCTGTACGAGGTGCTTCCTCTTGACAAACTCCCAGACGATTTTCTAAAGAAATTAAAGACAGCAGGTGTAAATTTTTATGTGTTGTGATATGTTAGAATAAATTTATTTAATTAACTACAGCATTAAACATTTGACAAAAGGTTCATACGAAGTATCTCAATTTAGCAGGAGCAAATATTTGACCAAGGATAATCAACAGTTTTTTCTACCAGCAAAGATCGACCCTTACCTTAACGTGCTGAATCGCCTTTATGAAAAATCAGGAGATGATAGATTACGCGAAGTTGTGGTTAATGGTGCTTTATCTATACAGGAGGAATGGGAATATGACAATCTGAATGGCGGTACATTTGGACATGCTGTCACATTAACTGTTTCCGAGGATTTATTTCTTAAAATAATTGATGATAAAGATCAGATATGCGATCGCATACGTGATGACATCAACAAACTTGATAACAGTCATAATGAATTTATCAGTAAAGTTTTTGTTGAAATGAACTCTCCTGATGACAATAATTGGAGAACTCAAACAGGAATTTATAGCCCCCAGAGAATGATACCTAAGGTCGCACCTGACTCTTTAAACCGAATATGGGGTGCTGGTGATTTTCGTGTTTTTTTTAGTCACAAATCAACTGTAAAAAAGAATACATCAAGAATCAAGGAAGAACTTGATCGATATGGTATTTCAGCTTTTGTTGCACATAATGATATTGAACCTACTGAAGAATGGCAACGTGAGATTGAACGGGCTCTATTCAGTATGGATGTGCTGGTTGCATTACTTTCGGATGATTTTCATGACAGCAACTGGACCGACCAGGAAGTTGGTGTAGCTATTGGCAGGGGAGTTCCAGTTATTCCTGTTCGCTTGGGATTAGACCCTTATGGGTTGATGGGAAAATATCAGGGAGCAGGAGGTTGTGCCTGGGACAAGCCTTGGATTATGGCAAATAAGATATTCAAGATTATGTATAAATGCCTGCCGGATAAATCTCGTTTTTTTGATTGTGCCGTAAGTGCCTATGCGAATTCAAGTGGTTTCGATGATTCCGCTTGGAAGGTAGAAAAGGGCCTGTCCAAAGGCGGTGAGGAGCGAATAGGAGGGGAACACGC
>CAZGEP010000214.1:0-6066 GCA_964524955.1 uncultured Planctomycetota bacterium
TGCAATCCGCCATGAGTTGCCTCCCTGTTCGGAGTTCAGTAAACAGAAGTAAACGAGTATAGAGATTATAGTACGAAAAAACAGGCTTGTCAAATGAAAATACCCGTGTTTTATATCTTGACCTTCTCACCGGTCTTCAGGTTGATGGCGCCGGAATGCCCGGCAAGTCTGACGCCGTCAACCATGACGGGTTTTCTGCTGCTGGAGTTGCGGTGATCAAAGTAGACCAGCCATTCCTGCATTCGGTAGAGAAAGACGTTTTTGAACTTGCAATCGACCGTTTCCATGGAAACATCAGGCGCTCCGGATGCTTTTTTGTGAATCTGAAGCACAAAGGTCAGGTGCGTACATCCTTCCGTTTGAGTGCTCCATATGGCATACGGCGCTTTTGCAAAAAGTTTCGGATTCTTACCCTTTGCAGGCGGTTCCCAGTATGGACGGTCAATAAGATCAGAGCCGTTGGTTTGGTTTCGGGTTTTTCCCTGCTTGATGGCCGGACCGGAAACCGAATCCATTATGTCCGATGCCGGAGTGCAGGTCAGCCGGGGAGTGTATTCTTCAGACGTGGTGAGAGTCCTGGCCTTTCTGTCAGTTGCGAGTTTCTGGGGAAAGAAATGGAGCATCCAGTCGTAGCTGTGTTTGCCAGCAGTCCGCATGAAGTCGTGAACAATGACGATATCCGGCTTCAGGAAAACCACTGTGCGTTCAAAGGAGACTGGATTTTCCAAATGCCGGAATCCATGTGTATACGCAGACGCGATATCCGCGGAATCGCTGGAAGCAAAATCCGAAAGCCCATGGTCGGTCTTAAAGGCGTATTCCCATGGAGTGACCGGTGTGTTGTCTCCGTGTTTGTCCACCATCACGGTATTATGCGAACGGGCGTGGTGAAAGTATTTGTAAAAACTCGGGTCATCATAGGTGCCGAACTGATGTTCACAGACCAGGGGTATTTTTCCGGAATAGATAAGCAGGTTGGGTTTGCCCGCGTGCCAGTGTCCGGAGTTGTGTCCGGTGGCATCCAGTACAACCAGCGTATCATCCTCGTTCCAGCCTGAGCGCATCAGAGCGATTCCGCCGTGTTTGTACGCGCGACTGACCGGCTGGAGTTTCTTGTTGTCCGGGTCCAGGTCCGGTCGTTTGAGTTTGCTGGCGATATGCTTCATTCTTTCGATCGCGTTAAACATCTTCGTATCGTTGATATTGATAGCCATACCGCCGGGGGCAATGACGTATCTGCAGTATTCAGCCATCTGGTTGAGCAGGCGGGAGAGCCATATCGGAACCGGCTGTTTGTTTTCCCGCAGCAGCTGAAAGGCACCTCGGTAGAGGGACAGGACACTGTAATGATAGCCGGGGCTGTATTCGTTCTGAACGCCTTCTTTATCGTGATCGCTTTGAATGTGATCTTTGTAAATATAGGTACTCAGCGTCTTCCAAAGTCCGCCGCCCTTCAGTTCCGGCAGCAGGATCGCGGCCGTAAACATTCCGGGCGCGTGATGGGTCTGGTGGTTGCCTGGGATAAAAGCGTGACGGAACGTGTACGAGCTTATGTAATCCAGGTGCTGGCGGATCAGTATCAGCAGCGAACGGTGAAACTGCTCTGGAACGTCGGCCCAGTTGCGGGTGCTGAAAAAGAAGGCCTGAAGATTCCGCGCCCGTTTTCCCACTTCGATCTCCCGCCACGAAAAACCGTGATTTTCTCTGTCCCAGTATTCATGGTGTGAAAACTTTGGTACCGGGCAGTCCGTAACCCACTCCAGAAAGGTCTCGGCGACCGCCTTTCGTGTCTTTCGGCAGTTCAGCGAGTTGGCGGCACTGGTCCACGGCATAAGAAAGGACAGGTTGTTGCGCATCCAGTATTTTTCGAAATCTTTCCGTGCCGGTTTGTTGTTGCGGTTCCAGTCTACGTTCCCATCTTCATCCCTCCATGAACTCAAGCGGTCCAGGGCCTGCTTCCGGAGAGCGCGTGCTCTCTTGGGTGCAATTTTGCCGGTAAGCGCAAAGGGATCAACCGGAGATTTCCGTCTGGCAAAGTGGTCGATGAGTTTCTGCCAGGCAGCATCGACTCCCTGTGTGCGAAGTGCGGCGAATACCGGTCTCATAGCCGGGTTGCGCGGATTTAATCCATTCCGGATAAAATCTTCTTCATCCACGATATATCGTTCCGGAATCTGGGAGCGGATATGCCTGGACGACTGTATTGTTTGAAGATAGTATTTGTTTGCCATAACAAACTTTCCAGAAAAGGGTTGATAATTACTCGGACCTGGTAAATGCGTTGATCTCAAATCCAGAAAAGAATAGATCCGGTGGGTCGGAAATTGGGGGTAACGTGACGTGGTTTCGTGCGTATTGGAGATAAAAATCAAGCAGCTTCTGATTCATGCGTAAATCATTTCTGCGTCTAAGTTGTGCGGGCTGCTCCATGCCCAAAAAATATATTACCGGGGATAGTAATACAGAAAATCAGAATTTCAAGTCAGAAAATAAAAAAAAGTGAACGCGGTTTCTTTTTCAGAGAATTCCAGAGAGATCTGCCACAAATACCTTTCGGGTGCCGCCCTGAACTCCGTTAATGGCAACTCGGGTATAGGAGGAAATATCCCACGCCGGATGCAGGTCCACACGGAGAGAAGAGTCCAGTCTGGGATTTGTTTTGCGCGCATTGCTGACCGAGTCGATCCGCACCAGGGTCTGTCGGGTGTTGTTTTCTGTATCAATCAGCCAGAAAGGGGCGGTGCTGTCGCCAAAGGCGCAGCCTTCCTGAGGATAGGCATCCATGATAATCCATTTTCCGTTTGGATGCAGGCTGGGGTGACCGTGACCGGACGGAAGGGTTGTCATTTGGACCATGTTGCTTCCATCATAACGGACCCGGACAAAGTTATAATGCTCTTTCCCGCGGTTCAAACACATGAGCAGATGGTTGCCGTCCGGACACCAGGTGGGATGGGTGCCGCCCTGGTCTGCCCATTGTTCGAACGAAACCGCAGTTCGAATGTCGGTGCCGTTTTCACGGAGAGTCAGCAGCAGGGGTTTGCGGGTATTATCTGCATCAGGAACAAAGCGCAGCACAAGCATGATGCGATCGCCGGCAGAATTCCACATGACATGAAAACCGTAGAAAGCACCCGGACCGTATCGGTCGGCATCGATCTGCGGTACGGCATTGCTTACGATATCTTTCCAGGAAGCAATCATCCGGCAGGCTCCGGTCTGCGTGTCCGTTACACAAACACCGTCTTCGGCGGAGGCGCCCCGATTTCGGGGGATTTGTTCATCCGGAACAACGACACCGTATCCGAGCTGGGTAAGGAATGTTCGCCGGAGGCAAACGCTTACTGCCTTGCTTCCGACCCGAAATACATGGTAGACCGTTCCGTTCAGATGAATGACCTGGCCGGATTTAAGATCCAGTCTTACCCCATACGGTTCCCAGGTGTCGGTGTTTACATCATTGTAAAAGAGGGTCTGATCATCCGCACCCCATTGCACATGTGCGCCCAGTTGCGTGTCCCAGCCGCGGGTTTCAGCCGCCACACGGTGGTTCCCGGTCTCAAGATCCACAACAATGATTTCCGCTGTTTCACCGGGTTCTGGCCGACGGTCTTCTGCCCGCATCCGCGTGAGTCCGAGAAAGCGTCCGCTCGGGCTGAACGGAGAGGAATGATGGAAACGGTGAAAGCAGCCGGTCAGGTCCGGTGTCACGCACCAGACCGGAATCCGGGGTTCGTAATCCGTATAGCGGGGAAAGACCTTATCCATGGGCAGAGAGTTCATAGAGCATGATCCTTGATAAAATGTAATAATACTACACTGTGATCATACTCTGCGAGTCCGGTACTGTCAATGAAAATACAGACTGGATGAATTACCAGGAGTGGACAAACCCGTTGAGGCCTCTGGCGTTTTCCGCCCGTTCTGCTTCTTCTCTTTGGAGACCGATCAGGCGGATGCCTTTGTCCACAGTGTTGCGGTATATGACTTCCATATCATTGTAGTCCGGCTGGGAGAGCTGAATCGTGGTCAGACCTTCCATGCTCGACATTCGTTCGATATAATGATCGCCTCGACCGCAGAAGTGAATACCGCCGCCACCAAAGGTGTCAAAAATCCGCTGGTCATACGGCAGGGCGAATTCCGCATACATCTCAGGCGAGAGGTTCATGGCTGAATCATTGCGAAGCATGACCGGTCCCCGAAACATCATATTCCAGTGCGCGTTGATTTCCGGCCTGGACGGAAATAGCGTGAACCATTTTCGCAGAAACCGAATGTACGTCTCGGTAATTAAATCCAGTATGGCATGTACCAGTTCGGGTTCATCATGCATGACCAGAAACATCTCGCTGCCCCAGAGCAGTTCGCAGATATCGAGCGGTCCCTGAATGTCGGGATGGTATACATGAATAAACTCTGTGATTCGGGGATAGTCTTTGATAAGCTCTTTGTAATACTCACCCATGTCAAACACCTGACGGCCCAGGCCATTATTCAGGTCTGGGACGCCTGTATCTACGAGTTTCCGGATGTCAGACACCCCGTTTTTCAGGACTCGTGTAGTCTGCATGGTGTTGGTGTCACGGGGCATGACAAATAGCTCTGCGCCAAACAGACTGGAGAGAATACCGGTTCCGAAATTGGATCGGACATTCATCGGGCCGCCGTTGCCGGAAGCAATCTGACGGGAACAGACTTCATACTGATGGATGGCCATGCTTTCCTTATTGTTCAGTGTGTCGTTAATGTGAATTTCCGGCCACTTGATCTCAGGCTCGGACCGGGTTTGCCTCTGCGGCTTAAACAGCCCGTTACCGGTTCCGTGTGTAAAATAATGCGTCCAGTCTGCTTGAAGTTTCTGTTCGGCTTTGGGGTTGATTCTCTTTTCCAGGTCGTCAAGGTATTGGGTGATCATGATATCCTCATTTGTAGAAAATGATATTTAGAAGTATTATAAAACCTTTTAATATAGAAGTAAATTGACAGAATGAGGATTATTTTGTATAATATGATGATATGAAAGACGGTGTCGATATCCAGTGGAAGATATGGGAGCATCGCCCGAACTGCGATGCTGTTGTGCGAAAGCGGTTTGCGGATTATTATGTTATTGATTACGCGCATTCAGGAGAAGTCTATTTAAAGGTCGATGAGGGGCCGGCCCGCGTGCTTCAGGCTCCGGTTGCCTGGTGGACCTGGCCCGGCCCCTATTTTGTTTTCGGCAATGTCAGCGGTCAGATATGGGAGCATCGTTATATTTCATTTCAGGGGAACGGGGTTTCATCCCTGATCCGCAACGGCCTTCTTGATGTGTCCGGCAATACATATTATCGGAAAATAACTGCACCGGGGCGGTTCGCTGCTGCCATGGACGAGCTGATGGATTACCTGGATTTTCCCGAGTACGGCAATGCCCGGTCGGTCCATATGCTCAAAGGCATTCTGCTTCAGCTTCAGGAGCAGCGCGCTGAAGCCGTGCCCGAAAACCCGGCAGCGCCCGGGATTTCCGACCTGGCCCTGCAGATCCGCAATGCCCCGCAAGGTCCCTGGGACTTTACTGCAGAGAGTCGCCGTCTGTCGCTTTCCTACTCCCATTTTCGTGCAGTGTTCAGGGAACGTACCGGATTTCCTCCGCACAGCTACCTGCTCCGCATGCGGTGTCGAAAAGCGGCGCAATACCTTCGCAGGGAGAAGATGGAAATCAAGGAGGTCGCGGACGTGCTGGGGTTCTGCGATGTATATCACTTTTCAAAGGCATTCAAGAAATACATGAAACGGACACCGGGAAGCTGCCGCAACGGGTCGCTGGAAGGCTGACGAGAAAAGAGCTGGCAATAAGCGAACCCGAACTGTATAATCCGTCGCATGAGAACGAACCAAACGAATCTTAATCTGGAGCATGGACATGAAAACGCTGGTTGTCTATTTTTCGCTGGAAGGCAATACCCGGATGATTGGCGAAACGGTTGCTGACGCAGCGGGTGCAGACCGGTTGGAGCTCAAACCCAAAGAGACCATGAGTCGCAGGAAGCCCGTAACCATTATCTATATTCACCACAGTAA
>CAZGEP010000215.1:0-6014 GCA_964524955.1 uncultured Planctomycetota bacterium
GGCGGCCGTAGGCACCAAAAAGATCGTCCAGAGCAAGCAGCCCAGGCAGCCCGATATGGAGCTGACGATGACGTAAAACAGCGCCGCGGCCACATAGTAGCACAGGCTGGCGATGATCAAGCCCAGGCTTTGGACGGCCTGATAGTGGAGATAGGCGCTGTCCTTGGTTTCCTCCGTGATAAGCAGTATCAGGGGCAGCAACCCGGGCAGCACCACCTGGCTTAGGTAGCAAGCGCCGGCCAGAAGCGTCTCATCGCTGTCCGGCCGCTCGGTCACGGGATCGCCAAACAGGTCGTTCCCTAAAGATTCCGTATCGTGATTCTTGTGTTGCACCGTTTTCCTCCTTTCTCAATAGACACTACGCAAAGGACGGGGAATAAGTTGCGCTCTGAGGCGCAATTAGAGGTGGTAAGAAAAGCTTCTCCAACGCGGCTTGTGCCCTAGGCGAGGATACCTATATAATGGCTTCGTCTGTACTAGGACGCCTTCTCACTAGATCGGAGCGGATAAGACAGCCTATGGCCCCAACCGAGGAATGGATTCTGCGCCGGCGCTATACGCCGCGCTTTCTCCAGCGCGTACCCCACGTCCCCGAGATCGTCGCCCGCGTGCTGTATGCTCGCGGCATTCACGAACCCCAAGAGATTGCTCGTTTTCTGAATCCGGGAGGGATGTCCTTGCAGAGCCCCTATGCGCTGCCAGATATGGCTGAGGCGGTGCAGCGGCTGGCACGTGCGCTGCAAGAGAACCATCCGATTGCCGTTTATGGTGATTTCGATTGCGACGGCGTCACCGCCACCACGTTGCTGGTCTCGGCCTTGGAGCGCCTGGGGGGCACGGCCTCGGCCTATATTCCCGATCGATTTCAAGAGGGCTACGGTCTGAACATGGGCGCCCTGCGCTCGCTGCATGAGAGTGGCGTCGAGTTGGTGGTTACCGTCGATTGCGGCATACGCTCACGGCAGGAGGTAGCCTATGCGCGCGAGTTGGGCCTGGATATGGTCATTACCGACCACCATTCGGCCCCGGCCGAGCTTCCGCCCGCGGCCGCCGTCGTCGACGCCAAGCGTCAGGATCACGAGGACACTGCTTGCCACTTTCGCGAGTTCTCCGGGGTGGGCGTGGCCTACAATCTCGTTCGCGCCCTCTGCGACGAGCTCGGCGCCACGAGTCGCTGTGATCCCGAAGACTATCTCGATCTGGTGGCGTTGGGGACCGTCGCCGACATCGTGCCGCTGCGTGGGGATACTGGCGTCTTCAGCCGAAGTCTTTATACTCAATGACGCGGACAGGGCGATTAAGCAGGTTTTTCGTGAAGTGTCTTCTGTGGACATTGATGCAATGAACAAACGGTTTGATGAAGCCTCGTCTTTGTTTTTAGGAAAAATAAACGACGCATTGCCAACTCAGGGGGACCAGGAAGTCGCTGCAGAAATGAAACGCTTCAGCAAAATGGTTAAGAAGTCACTTGGAAACCTGTCCGGTCGTGTTCGAAGCGTTGAGAAAAAAGAGAAAGAACTTCAGATTGACCGTGCCGCAAAAGTCGCCAGGGAACTTCTCCCGGAAGGAACGCTGCAGGAGCGGTCACTCAATGTCTTTCAGTATATGAATCTCTACGGAGGATGTTCGTTTATCAGTACACTTTCTGAAACACTCAAGCAGTCTGCGGAAGGACATAACCTATGGAAGATATAAAGATCGATGTGCTTGCATTTGGCGCCCATCCGGACGATGTGGAAATTACATCCGGAGGAACCATGTGTAAAATGAAAAAAATGGGATATGCAACCGGAATTGTTGACTTGACGCAGGGAGAGATGGGGACGTATGGCGATGTTGACAAACGGGCAGAAGAGAGTGCAGCTGCAGCGGAAATACTCAATCTGGATATGCGCGAAAACCTTGGTTTTCCGGATGGACGACTGGAGAATACGCCGGAGCTTCGGGAGCAGATTGTTCGAGTGATCCGTAAATACAGACCGGAAATACTGCTTGCACCATTTACAGAAACGCGTCATCCGGATCATGCTGCAGCCGGGCAGGCGGTGAAGGAAGCCTGTTTTCTGGCAGGACTGGAGAAGAATGTGACCGGTCAGCAGAAGTTCCGTCCGTCCGGGGTTATATTTTATCCGGAACACAATGTTCAGACACCGGATTTTGCCGTAGATATCAGTGAAGAGTGGAATGTCAAACTTCAGTCAATCAAAGCACATCAGAGTCAGGTGTATGACGGGGATGAAGCAGGCAATACCAAGGGGACCTTTATCAAATCAAAGCAGTTCTCAGATCTGATTTTCTCCCGATTCAGGTATTACGGGATAATGACCGGTGTGGAGTTTGCTGAAGTTTTTTATTTCCAGGGAATCCCTCGTGTGGATGACCTCGTCAGCGCATTCCGGAGAAATGTCAAATGAATATCGCTGTAGTCTGTTATCATACGCTGGGCGGAAGCGGGATTATTGCCTATGAATTGGGGTCCCGCATGGCGGAGCTGGGGCATACGATTCACTTTATCGGAAAGAAAGCGCCGTTTCGTATGACCGATGTGCAGGAGAATGTAATTGCACACACGGTGGATGTGATGGACTACAATGTTTTTTCATATCCGCCGTATACGCTGTCCCTGAGTTCGCGTATCTGCGAAATTGTTGTGAGCTGTGATATTGATATTATACATTGTCATTACGCGGTTCCGCATGCCATTGCCGGAATTCTGGCCCGGGATATGAGTCAGCGGGACGTCAAGGTTGTGACCACACTCCACGGAACGGATATTACCCTGGTGGGAAGCCATCCATCTTTTTTTAATATTACTCAATATGCGATTGAGAAATCCGACGCCGTGACTGCCGTTTCTGATGATCTGAAACAGAGAACAGAGGGTGTGTTTGGTATCCGTTCAGGAGTGATCCGGCGGATCTATAACTTTATTGAGAATAAAACACCGGAGCATAAAGCCTGCTGCGAATGCCTGGAGAAAAAACGATGCGGCAAATATATTATTGTCCATGCATCGAATATGCGCAAGGTTAAACAGCCCATGGATTTGATTGCGATATTTGAAAAGGTCTATCATGCACTCAACGGAAATTGTGAGTTATGGATGATCGGAGAGGGGCCGTTACGGCCCGAACTGGAGCGCTGTGTCAGGGAAAAAGGGTTGGCGGATGCTGTGCAGTTTTTTGGTGTAACGTATACCCCGGAAACGTTTTTTATGTGCGCGGATCTCTTTCTGCTGACCAGTAGAGAGGAGAGTTTTGGACTGGCAGCCCTGGAGGCCATGTTGTGCCATACTGCGGTTGTCGCATACGCAATCGGCGGTCTGCCGGAAGTTGTTGAAGACGGGTATTCGGGCAGGCTTCTGGACTTTGAAGATATTGATGGTATGGCCAGGGCCTGTACGGAATTGCTTTCCAGTAAAGATAAACTCACACAAATGAAGGCGAATGCGCATCAGGCGGCCGTGACCAGATTCCCCAGAGATAAAATAATCAATGAGTACCTGGCGCTGTATCAAGAGTTGCTGACCCCGATTACCCCCTGATGTCAATCCCACGTGACAGAGAGGTTTCTTCTTCAACCATTTCACGGATATCCTGTTCTTTTTTTCTGAACCAAACGGTTGCCAACACATCGCTATCCTGAAGACTCTTTTCAATGTCAACGCGGGAGCGTTCCGCAAATGCCGCGAGCTCATCAGATTCAAAGTAGAATGTCAGAGATGAGCTGCTGGGCTGGGTATGGAAGTCCGCGATCACATTGCCCAGTTTGCTGAGGTGCAGGTCCATTAATATGCGGTAATCCTGTGCTCGTTCGTTTTTTCGTTTCTTTTTAAATATGTGAACGTTGACATCCCGGGTTTCCTGATTGAATTTTACAGGGACAGTGGCAAAGAGAAATTCACTGCCGGGCCGGACATCCATGTTCAGGGATTTAAACATGGCCAGCTTGTTCTGGACACGTTCAGAAATAGTCAGGGTCTGTCTCAGGTTCTTGACAGAGGCAAGGGTTTCACTTTCGATCGTTTGGAGAATTCGTTCGATGTGTACCATTCGGGTGCCGGTGTTTTCTCTGATTTGTTGAGGGAGTTGGGATGTCTCCCGTTCTGTTGCATTTCCGGAAAGAATTTGCTGGAGCAGAGATTGTACAGATGAATGGGGAGGGGGGTCCAGAGACTGCGGCGCCTGATCACTGATGTGCCGATGAAGCAGGGAGAGAAGAAACATGAATCCCCGGTCCCGGCTCAGCTCGGGAAAGGCAGCGGAGAATTGCTGCAAAATGGATTTTTCTGCAGTGTTCAATGCTGCTTGACCGGTGGTGCTGAGCAGGGTGTTGATTTCTGAAATGACTGCAGCAATTGCATTGGCATTTTCCGGGACCTGTGCCACGCTTGTCTGGGGGGACTCTGAAAGATCTGAAGGTGTTGGCGGTGTCTGCGTTAGTTGATTTCTCAATTCAGCCGGAGATGGGAAATGACCGGTTTTCCTAAAATGCGCCAGGGCGGAAAGTAGAATATCTGTTTTCTTAAGAACAGCAGCAGTATCACCCAAATTACGGTTCTCGGTTTCAAGGATGGAATTAAGATCCAATTCAGCGGGATTGCGGGACGCAAGATTGGATTCAATCCAATCCCTGATTCCTGCGATCAGTTCATTTCGGCTCCGGGATGCGTCCGGTGTGTTCCACGCATTCAAAGGTGTTTGCGATTGGTCAAATATCTTTCTTAGAGCCGGAAGAAGACGGGTCAGCTCTTTGATGTCATCAGAAGGAGGTTGCCCGGATATCAGTTGTGTGGAAGCGGCAATGGTTTTTGTTGTAAGTGGAAGACCGGATTTGACGACATCCACGGCAGCCCTTACTTCTTCATCAGAGGTGGTCATGGTGTCAATCTGCATTACGAGTTCTCTGGATACTGTAATTCCCCTGGCGAGCATTTCCATGGCAATTCGTTGATTGCGATCCGTCATGGGGATGTTTTCTCCGGCCAGGACGACCGCAAGCGGATTCGCAGATACGCCGCCGCGTGCAGGGGAATCATCCCCAAGGATGCTTAATGCGATTTTGCCAGTTGTTTCCTGTATTCCTGCCTTCAGCCTCAGGGTTTGGCCCGGGGTTAATTTCAGGTTGGTTCGTGCATTGAGCAAGAGGTTTCGTATGCGGATCTGGTACAAATGAGTATCAATCTCTTTACGAATTTCAGCGTCTACGGTTTCACCGTCTGTGAAGACAGGTGTTTCACTCCCTGCTTTATCCAGAAAGAGTTGCGGCTGTGTGCCGGACGCTGTGAATTCTATGCTCATATATTTTCATTTCCTTTTTGTTTGCTTTTACGCAGTCCGATAATCAGTTCGACTTCTCCCCGGAGCATACCGGTTTGATCGCATATTTCAGCTGCGGTTTTTCCATTGTCTGCCAGGTCAAAAATTTGTTTGTATCGCTCTTCCGTTGAGGACGGATTCAGGGGGGAGTTGTTTGTGCGTTTTTCCGGGCAAACGCCTGCCGTATTCAGATCGTTGATTTTACAATCTGCTTGATCAATGAGTTTTTCCAGGATTTTTATTTTTACATCCAGCTGTGCATTAATTTCCCGGCTGATGGTTTCCAACTGAAGAATCAGATTCTCGGCACGGGTGGTCAGTGAGGATGACCTGGTATGGGAAGAACGCCGTTCTTCGGATTTAGATTGTTTATCTCTCCGCTTTGAAATTCGCCGCAGCAGGGTGAAGGAGATGATGAGCAAACCGGCGATAATTATGCCATAATTGAAAAAGTCCATGGATGCGCTCTCAGTATGTTATCCGTTTGTAACGGAATTTAAATTATCCAGCGTGCTGGATTCTGCCGCAGAAGGCTTATTCAGTATTAAGACCGTGCTTCGTCCAAAGCACTTCTCCTGCAGGTTCGGGAATTCGTTCCGAAGCATTGAAACCGAGGGTTCGTCATGTTCGCTTCGGTAGATCAGCGTACCGTTTTCATTGAGTGCATCTGAGTAGAGCCTCGTGATCATGAGTGTG
>CAZGEP010000216.1:0-5989 GCA_964524955.1 uncultured Planctomycetota bacterium
AGGCAAAGAATCTCTTTTGCTTTTATTCTGTTGATCCTGTTGATCCTGTAAATCCCGTCTAATTCTTTATTTTTTATTGTGCTGAAAAAGACTTTTTTAGACGGGCCGCCGAAGGCATTCTTTTGGTCCGTCTCAGGAGGAATTAAAGGGATTGACGGGATGGAAAGAAAGGTAATATGATTTCTGTGATTCCCGGTGTTCACAGACCACTATGACTTATTTTGGGGCAACATCAGGAATTCCGCTTTTTAAGCTGGAATGTTGTTCAGGGCATGAATTACATTGATGATCAGGATGCCGGTATTGGCGGCGCAGTGTACCAGAAAGGGAGTGGTGATTCTACGGGTGCGCTCATAGAGAATGCAGAACAGAATACCGCCTGCCAGGGGTTGCGCCAGTGGCAGAAATGCCTGCTGGAATGCGATCAGGCTGTCTGTTGAGAGCCTGGATGTCACCAGGCCGGATACGGCGTTCGGGTAGATCTCCAATGAACTCCAGTCAAGGTGCAGGACGGTAAACAATCCCGTATTGAGCAGTATGGCGATCACAATTCCTGGAGTGCCCAGGAACATGGATGTCTTGTTTCGAAGCGACGGATAGATGAAACCCCGAAAGACGACCTCTTCTACAAACGGAGCGATCAAGCACACCACCAGAAAGCAGACAGAGATGTAGACAGGATCTGTGAAATATTTAGTGGCATTGGGCCCCTGGAGAAGAAAGGTCGAGAGGTCTTTCTGGTAAATTAAAAAAGGAATGCCCCATATGATTAAAGAGAGTGCGCTCAGCAAAAGAATAATGAGTCCGCCGCTCACAAGGTCTTTCTTCAAATCTTTTGTCTGGATGCCAATCTGCTGAATTGTGGATTTCCAGTGGACGCGGACAAAGTGAAAGAGTGCACTGAGCATACAGATCCTGACAACGGCGGTGATCAAAAGAATGGCTGCACTTCTGCACGCTGCGTCGTTCATTCCCGCAGCCGAAAGCATGTCTGACAGCACGGTTACTGGAAATTCAAAAATACTCAAGTAGGTCTTTACTGCCATTTCAAAGAGGATCAGAGAGCCAAAAAATATAATCACATGGCGTGTGGTCCAGGGAAGCTGTGACGTGTTGGCTGGATCGTTCATGTTACGGGTTCCGAGGTTTCCGGTTCATCCAGCGAAAGGTCTGTTCATAGTTTGCCAGCGCTGGTAAACCATACTGAAGGACCGTATAAAAGTCTTTCTTTTCGTTGACAATCTGCATGAGCAGGCTGAATGCCCTGTGGTCACGAATCCGGCCAAGAGCAAATACGGCGGAGTAACGGACGTTGATGATTGGGTCATTCAGCGCCGCGTCCTTAATCAGTGGGAAGAGATCTGGGCCCCTGAGAAATGAAACCGTTCGAACCGAGTAAATCCGCATTCGTTTATCCGTATCCTGTATTCCTTTTTTAAGTTTTTCTCTGATGGATGTTTTTTTTGCCAGGCTGCGGAATGCAGCCTGATTGACGATGGCTGCCCTGTGAAGCTCTTTCACATCTTTCCAGTCAGGGGAGTCGGTTGCTGCGAACCGTGTTACAATGGTTTTTAGAGATGCGGGTTTGACTTCCGGTGAGTTGGATGCAGCATGTATCAGCAGTAGACCCAGTCCTGTCAGAAGTCCAATGCCGAGTGTGGTGATAAAGGCTGTTTTCTCACTCATCAGGCGGATTCGGCATAGAACCAGGTAGCCAACAGCCATGACAAAGACAAATAAGAAGAAAAACAGCAGCAGGTTGAACTGTACAATAGTGAAGATGATGTTTAGTCCTGGTTTGGTCAGTTGTTTGAGGGCCGCAGCAGTGGTGTCGTTGTCCAGGATGGCATGCACATTCTCCCTGAATGTCTTGAAATTATATGGCATTTTCAGGTGTGCCGCTCCCGTTGTTTGCCCCCCTGATTCCCGGGAGTAGGTGATAATGCTGGAGGCCGGAAAGAGTCGGCGTGCATCGTTAAACCAGTCGGCTGGCAGGATACACAGAGCCGCCTTTCCCTTCGTTTGTTTCAGGAAATCGAGCAGCTTATTTTTTGTCTGCGCCGTAAGGATATAATGGCCGTAATCCGATGTCTGATTGATATGATACGGCAGGATGCGGGAATGTTTCTCCGAAGGATCCAGGCCGGCAATGATCAGCTGGTGACCCACTTTTCTGGGTGTGATCGGTTGTGCGGCAAAGGGACTGTAGTTGTAGTAGTAATTGTTGAGAAACATTCCGATTCGGGTGTTAAGCAGGTACTCATCCCGGATATCTGTTGCCGGATCCGATGCCAAAAGTGGGGCAGCTGGAAGGAATACCACCAGCAGAAAGAGGAAAAGAAGGGATGCATGGCGAATTGGACAAGACCGTTTGGGGTGTCGGGTAGATGTTTCCATGATCCCTGGATCCTTTACATTTCAGAATCGGTTGTTATCCTGGCGCCGGCATCGGTCATCAATTGCGCAAAATCCGGGAATGTAACAGAGACGCTTTCAGCCGTATCCACTTCCACGCCGTTTCCGGCTATGCCGGCTACGGCAAGCGCCATAACTACCCGATGATCTCCATGTCCGTGTACCGATGTATGTTTCAGATCGGACTCACGGATCATCAGGCCGTCAGGAAGTTCAGTAATGTTCGCACCCAGTTTGGAGAGCTCCCGGTTCATCACGGCGATCCGGTCAGTTTCCTTGAGGCGTGCCTGTGGAACATTGACCAGTCGCGTTTCGCCCCGGGCAAAACAGGCCGTAACTGCCAGCGCGGGCAAGGCATCCGGGATGGCGTTCAAATCAAACTCGCCGCCGGACAGACTTGTTCCGGTGACCGTGATGCAGTCCTCTGTCCGGGTAACGGATGCGCCCATGGATTCAATGATGTCAACAACCTGTTTGTCTCCCTGTGAGTCGTTCATGTCCAGATTGTTTAGCGTGATACAACCGCCGGTACACGCAGCCGCACAGATAAAGAACGTGGCAGAAGAGAAATCGCCGGGAATGGTTCGTGTAAAGGCCTGGTAGTGCTGATTTCCCCGAATGCGGAATTTTTCCATACCGTCCCGTTCGTATTCAATGTTCTGCAGGTCCAGCCAGTCCAGGGTCATCTGTACATACGGCGCTTCATTGAGAAGCGTAACTGTGATTTCTGAATCTCCATCGGCCAGGGGGCAGTTCAGAAGCAGACTGGTAAGAAATTGCGATGTCGGGCAGGCAATCGAGACCTGACCGCCGGTCATGGGACCTGTGATTTGAAGAGGTGCACAGCCGTTGCCGCGTATGGATTTGGCTTGGGCACCCAGTGAGGTCAGCGCTCCCAGCAGATCTCCGGCCGGTCGCTTCTGTATCTGTTCGTCGCCAGTCATTCGCGTGGTTCCGCTGCACACAGCGGCCGTGGACATGGCAATATAGAGCGTTGTGCCTGAATTGCCCACATCAATTTGCTCCGGGCATGGCTGTGGGGCTCCTCTTCCGTGTACAATCCATTCATTCGAAATTTCGGTGATGTCAGCACCAAATCCTTGATAGGTCTCAATAGCCGATCGGGTATCATTGGATATCAGCGGCTCAAGAAGCCTGGATTCGCCGTCTGCCAGTGATGCGATTGCAACCGCTCGTACGGTATGTGACTTGGACGCGGGTACGTTAACTGTTCCATTGATTACAGATTTCTTTGTGCGCAGTATCATTGAAAATCCTGTTCAGTACGATTTTGGAATGGATATTGTTATAGCCGGTTTTACCTGAAAGTCAAGCAAAGACCGTCATGAGTTATCTGTTATTGCTATTTATTGTTGGATTTCTAATTATTCATGTATACTTGGTCTTATTTAAATCCAACAGGAACATGCGAATGAAACAATTACTCTCAGCCGTTTTCTTGATCTTGATGATATGTACGGACTCCACAGTGGTCGCTCAGGGGCCTCCTCCAGGGACGCCCCGGAAACAGGTGATGTCGCTGAGCGCAGGATATCGCCAGCTCTTTCATTCTGAACTTGATGAAGTCTCGGGTGATTATGCCCTGGGGATCAGTTGGACAAAATTATCATATATGCGTTTTTTGTCTATGAAAACAAACCTCGGTGCATCGCTTTCGATCGAGCATTCCGGTTATGATTTTTCCGTCAGCGCAGACTCGGGATTCAATGACGTTGTTTCCACAAGAATAGGCATGATCTGGGGACAGCGTATCAATCAGCGGTTCTCGCTTCTTACCACTGCGTTTGTTTCCGAGTCGGCTGAAACCAATGCAGACCTGTCAACCGCATTTACATACGGCGGGATGACCGGATTTACATGCGCAATTACAAAAAAAATATCCCTTGGGTTGGCTCTTGCAGGCGGAAACAGGCTGGAGGGGCAGTCGTGCCTTCTCCCGCTTCCGCTGATACAGGTACGTTTTACAGACCGTCTGTCTTTGATGACACGAAGAGGGATCGGTCTGAGCTGGTTACCGGACCGGAAGAAACGCTGGAAACTGGATTTTTTTCTTGGATTTGAGAACCGGATGTTTCGGCTGGATGAGGATTCACCGTATCCGGACGGAGCCGTGGAGGACCGGCGGGTGGATTTTCGGATCCAGGCGGAATACCGGCCGGTTCCTTGGGTGTATATGCGGGCGCTAACAGGAATTTCTGTGTATCAGAAATTTTCGTATTATGCATCGGACGGGGATGAAAAAAGGGATTTCCATTCGCATCCCGGGTGCTGGCTCGGTGTTGAAGTGGGTATTAAATATTAAAATAGTTGGTTAGTTTTCTGCTGTTTTTTCCGTATAGTAATGATGAAAAAAACTGTGACCAGATGCTGATTATATTGGATTTTGGATGGAAAGAAATATTTCATTAACACAGCAGGTTATTCATTCTGAGATACTCAAGCAGCGTAATTCCATAATGGCCTGTATTTTTGCCATAGTCAGAGATTATCATCTTGCCGAAGATGTATTTCAGGATACCGGATAAATGGATAAGAAAGATGTCGATCTGATCCATAAGTATATAAACAAAGAATTGTCAGAAGAGCAGACCCTTGTCTTTCTCGACCGTCTGGAAAAGGATACGGAATTTGCATCCCGATGGGCGGAGATGATCCAGAACGAGTGTCTGCTCAGGGAGTTCGGACAGTCGTAGGTGTTGTCGAGAATACTTGGTGAGGATAACGTAAACAAGACAACCGTGCAAAGGCGGTTGACTTCAAAAAATCCTCAGAGATGGCGGTTTTATGCTGCTGCGGAAGTGATTCTTGCTGCTGTTGTGCTATTGCTGCTGTGTTTTCAGCCTATTTTCTCACCGCCGGAGAATGACCAGAAATTGATTACTGATCAATTCGATGATGACCGTGAAACACCTGCACCGCAGCCTGTTGCCAGAAAACAGAAATCACCAGACGTGAAAAAGAAAAAGCCAGCACCCCATATGTCAGACAAACAACCGGACTGGGCAACGAATGGAGATGGGCAGTATGCCAGAGCTGTAGGATCTCTAATGATGGATTCCGGACTGGTGCTGGCCAGGCTGAATCTCGATGACTCACAGAAAAAGAAGGTTCTGGATGTTCTGGGCAAGAATGCCGGATTGTTGTGGTCATACGATTTGGAAAATGTCGGCCAATGCGGGGAATGTCCAATCAAAGCGATTTTTACCGGAAAGTATCCGTCCGGATCTCCGGAAGAATTCTGTGCACGGGCAGAAATGGCTCGGTTGCTGCAAACCCCTATGAAAAAAGAAATCCTTTCGCTGATGACACCCAAACAGAAGTCCGAGTATCTGAAGATGCTCAAGCTGATGAACAGGTATTCAAAAACCATGCGTAAGGCAATGAAAAGGAAAAGAAAGAAATCCCTTCGGGAGTTACACAAGAGCGCGTTGAAAGATCTCAGCACAATATAATTTTCAGAAAGATGTTAGTTTCGGTCTGCTGATTCCGTTAAGAAGTAAGAAATTGTTAACGTCCCAGAGTTTGTGGGGACTGGAGTTTAATTCCTCTGAGT
>CAZGEP010000217.1:0-5946 GCA_964524955.1 uncultured Planctomycetota bacterium
ATATGAACCAATACAACATTTACAAGCCACCGACATAGTCGGTGGTAGTTGACTTGGCATGGGTATGAAAACAGATTGCTGCATATTATACAGAACTACCTGCTTTCTCAACAAAAAAAAGAGCGATTTGCAGCTAAAGAGTCTTTTTCTTTGTGACGATTGAAATAACAGGGGGGTATACGGTTGTGAAACGGAGGTTTGATATGGTAATTGTAAAATGCGGTATCTGTAAGAGGGTTCGAGTCCGGGGCCGGTGGATGGAACCGGACAGGCTTATCAGCGAAGCGATTGTATCCTACACCTGCTGTCCGGACTGCAGACAGAAAATTTTCACGTCCAGGGAAAGTCCGGCAGACGCCATTTTTCAAATTCAGGAGTCATGAGAACCGGAACTCCGTTATTGTAAAACCCCATGCGGATCGCGAAAACAGTACGTTTCAGTGGTGCGTCACATCTTTTCTTTGCTTCGGCATTTTATCCTTGAACAGCCCTGTGCGCTTTTTATAATTAATATCAATAACATGAGGGCTTTTTTCGAAAAAATAATGAATAATCCTGAAATTTATTTTACTGTAAGATCCGTAAACGGATGTCCCCTGTACCGGGAAGGTGATTATATCAAATTCTGCCTGCCCGCAATTACGGCTTCGGGTACGGGTGTAGTCTGCTCCAACCTGGTACATGATCTGCATCCGAAGTGCGTTGCCATTTCCTGCGGTGCGGACTTTGTGAATGCCGGAATAAACTGTTCTCCGGAATTTCCAATCCTGTGTCCGGGATGTAGACTTGGAAATAAAATCAGTTTGACCGTGACGCTTAAGAAACCGGGACCGGCTAAACCCAAACCATCGAATTCAAAGACCGGAAAATTCATCAAAGTGCTCAAGCAGATTCCGCTCTTCAAACCCCTGCCCGAATCATCGATTACCCAGATCGTCGGTTATATGAGCTACAAGAAGTTCAACAACGGTGACGTAATCCTCAAGCAGGGGGAGCCGGGGCAGTACCTGTTTGTGATTGTCGGCGGTGAAGTCGAAGTAGTTCAGTTGAGCAAGTTTGGAGACGAAACCCATCTGGCCACTCTGCGCAGCAACGAATGTTTCGGAGAAATGTCCATCATATCCGGAGAGCCGGTATCGGCCACGGTCAGGGCCGTGGGAACTGTATCTACGCTTCGGATATCCAAAGACTTCCTGGCCAAAACGTCTGAAAGCAATGTACTCAACATCTATTTCAACAAGCTCTTTGTGCAGCGGATGCGCAAACAGAACCAGGATATTGAAAAAGCGCTTTCCGACGGCGTCAAAGGCAGTCTCAAGATGATATCGCTTCCCGAGCTGGCACAGACCTTGAATATGAATCACCGAACAGGTATTCTCAAGCTTTATCAGAATGAGATCGAAGCGGAAATATTCTTTGTCGAAGGCCATGTCTATGACACCAAGCTGGGGGACCAGACCGGCGAGGAGGCCTTTTACAAAATACTGACCTGGAAGAAGGGTGATTTCAATTTCATTGACAAAACACCCGAAGTCAACCGGAATATCATTACCGATACCATGGGCCTGCTCATGGAAGGACTGCGTCGGGTGGATGAAGACGGTACTGACGCTTCGAGCGGAGTTGACCGCGAAACCCGCCTGCTGGAACATGTCTGATTTATATTTTCTGAGAAAATTACACATCTTGCGAAGAATCTGTTTGGAAGATGAACCACGAGGTGTCAAGGGAACAGAAAACTTCATGAACGCTTGAAACGCTTATATTATCCGAAGTGGTTGTGGGAATGCGTGAATACAGCGTTGTTTTTTAAGGAACCTATGCCAATGAGAACTGAGGAACAAATTCACCGGGTATCCGTGGACCTGCTTGCAGACCCGGGAATTCGAATTGAACACGATGACATTTGTGAAAAACTGATTCAGGCCGGGGCCAAGCCCGGTAATGATCCCCAGGTTATCCGTATTCCTGAGGAGTTGATCAGCGAATCCATTGAACAGGCACCGGAGACGATTCTGCTGGGTGACCGTACCGAAAGGGGCGGCAATCAGACCTCTCCGGACCAGACCCTGGTATGGTCGGTGCCTGGAATGAACGTGCTGCGAAGTGGTGAGTGTCGGGAGTTTACGGCTGAGGACATGGCCGATACCGCGGCCCTGATGGAGGCATTGCCTGAAGTGGACGGTGTATTCGGCATGGCCATGGCAGACGTGCCGCCCAAGGCCAGAGGCGTAGTCGGTCTGCGGATCATGGCTGAGAACACCCGCAAGCATATCCGGGTGCTTTCCTTCTGCCCGGAAGGCTGCGATGCGATCTGCGAGATGAAGGAGGTCGTAGATACACCGGCCTGGTTCAGTATGGGCTTTACCGCTCACGGTCCGCTGCGCTGGACCCATCTTGCATTGGAAATTTATCACCGGACTGCGGGCAAGGGGATTCCCGTGACCATAAACGGCGAACCCATGGCCGGTGTGTCCGGCCCGGTAACCCTGGCCGGTTCTGCGGCCGTGGGAAACGCGGAGATCCTGGCCGGCATCGTGATCAACCAGATTCTGGAGCCGGGCAGGCTCTGTATTTACAATCTGGGGCTGGCGCATATTTTTGACATGAAGACCAGCATTGCAGTGACCGGCGCACCGGAAAACCATTTGCTGGCGGATATTGCCGCGCGTATGGGCCGGTATTACCATCTGCCTTCCTGCTCATGGGTGTCCACAGAAAGCATGTGCGCAGACAGCCAGGCTGCCCTGGAAAAAACCATGGGATACTTTACCCACCAGCAGAGCGGTATCCATCTGATCTGGGGTGTGGGTCAGCTGGAATCCGAACTGACACTCTCTTTTGCCCAGGCCGTGATTGACAATGAAATTCTCGCATACACGCGCCGCTTTCTCCGGGGTGTTGACGTCAATCCGCAAACACTGGCCGCGGACGTAACCCGGGAAGTGGGCATTGCAGGAGATTACCTCTCGCATACCCATACCCTTGAACATTTTCGAAGCGAATTCTTTGAACCGGACATATTGCTGCGCAGAAAACGAACTGCCTGGACGGATGACGGAGCGCGGGATCTGGCTGCAGTGGCTGAGGAACGGGCACGCGTAATTATTTCTGCGGAGCGAGAATCCACGCTGACAGCGGACCAGCTCAGTGAAATAAAGAAAATTGAAGAGCGGTTCCTTAAAACAATTTGAACGGAGGATCGGTCATGAAACAGATGATCGCAGGTTTTGTCTTTGGCGCCGTTATTACACTGATTGCTGTTGTTGCGCTGCTTGCGGATCTGGCTGCTGCACGCAGCCGGGGCCGGCGGGAAATTCGTGAGCAGATCGAAGAAATCAAAAAAGATCCCGAGACCGCGCTGCCGGAGTTGATGAATATCCTCAAGGGAGACGGGTCGGACATGTCCAAGATGATTGCCGTCAGTATCCTTGCCGAACTCAACCAGGACCTCAAGGATCCGGAGGTGGAGAAATACTTGAATGATAAAATGCTGCCCATGATGAAAGGAATTCTCGAAGGAGACGCTGACCGTTCTCTCAAGCGCCAGGTGCTTTCTGCGCTGGGTAACATTAAGACCGATGCCTCAGCTGAACTAGCGGCTGCCATCCTGTCCATTGCCAACCGGAATCCGGAGTCAACTGCGGTGACCATTGCCCAGTCTCAGGCCATGCCCGTGCTGCACAACCAGGTGCTGTACGGAGAAAAGACCGATGTTCAGCAGCGGGCGGTTCGCGAGATCGGGCGGGTAGGCAGTAGCTCGGATATTTCCTTTCTCAAGGAAACCGCTGCCGCCAATGAAAAACTTCAGCCTGTTATTGAACAAGCCATCCGGGATATCCAGCGCCGCGCCGACGGGAACAGCGGATCCGGTTTTCAAGGCCGGAGAGGTGGCTTTTACCGCTGAATTGTGTTTGCTGCAAGAAAAAGAATTCATTATTCCGTACGACAGGTTTCATTCGTATTACATATAGAGACAGTTTAACCCGTTGCACACGAGACCTATACCAGGAGGCAGAATAATGAGAAATCTATTTCGTATTAGTATCCTTACTCTATTCTTACTTGGAGCACTGATGATCATGAATACCAAAAACGATGAACCGCGTGCGGAAGCACAGAAAACAGAAACCAATACAGGGAGCAATACAGCGAAAGCCACGTTCGCGGGTGGATGCTTCTGGTGTGTGGAACAGATCTTTGATGAAATGAACGGTGTAAAGAGTGCGGTTTCCGGATATACCGGCGGAGCAGTTGAAAGTCCCACATACGACCAGGTCTGTTCGGGCAAGACCGGCCACTACGAAGCCGTGCAGGTGACATATGACCCAGGAAAAATTTCGTATGAAAAGCTCCTGGACGTGTTCTGGAAAAATATCAATCCGACTGATTCCGGCGGTCAGTTCTTCGATCGCGGCTCTCAGTATCGGACCGTGATCTTTTATCACAGCAAGGATCAGAAAGAAGCTGCGGAAAAATCAAAAGAGGCACTTAACCGTTCCAACCGTTTTGACAAGCCCATTGTTACGGAAATTCTCAAGTCAGGAAAATTTTATCCGGCTGAGAAATACCACCAGAATTACTACAAAACCTGCCCGATAAGGTACAAATCCTACAAGAGCGGATCGGGCCGGGAGGACTTTCTCAAAAGCACCTGGAGCAAAGACCGAAAACTCACCAAACCCAAGTACACCAAACCCTCGCAGGTCAAGCTTCGTTCCAAGCTTTCGCCGCTTCAGTACAAGGTCACGCAGAACAATGCCACCGAAGAGCCTTTCAAGAACAAATACTGGAAGAATTACAAGGAAGGAATTTACGTGGATCTGGTTTCCGGTGAACCCCTGTTCTGCTCCACGCACAAATTCAAATCCGGATCCGGTTGGCCAAGCTTTTTCAAGCCCCTTGAGCCGGACAATATCGTGACCAAGCGGGATTTTTCCCTGCCCAGGGTGCGGACCGAAGTGCGCAGCAAACACGGCGATTCCCATCTCGGACATCTTTTTGAAGACGGCCCCAAGCCCACAGGCATGCGTTACTGCATTAACTCCGCAGCCCTGCGTTTCATTCCCAGGGAAGACCTGGAAAAAGAAGGCTATGGAAAGTATAAAAAACTGTTTGAAGAGTAGTGAAGAGCAGTAAAAAGCAGTGATGAGTTAAGAGAGAAGAGTGAAGTGAGACCAGGTTAAGTTCGGTATCGCTATCTTCAGTTTACAAATAAAAGAAGGGAAATCTTTTTTGAAGAATGTTTCTGGTTTTGTGAGTCCGATGACAGAACAGAAAATGACCAGCAAACTGGCTCATTTTTATTTAAAGACAGTGCTGCCTATTCTGGAGGATATTATTCCTCTGTCCAAAGAACCCTATTGGAAAGCGTCTTCCAGGCTGGTTGCCATGAAAAGTCAATTCCATAATAATTCCTGCACATCTTGCCCAGTTAAAATGTATGCAAGTATATTTAGGTGCTTTGCTATGCACCGCGCTCGATTGCAGGTAACTCAGGCTGCGCTGGGGTGTCATGTATACAAACAGGAGCATGGGCAGTTTCCGGATAAGCTCGAAGCATTGGTACCTGCGATTCTCAAGGATATCGATCTTGATCCTTTTACCGGCAAGCCGTTGATTTACAAACGGACAGGCAAAGGCTTTATCATTTACAGTGTAGGCCAGGACGGAAAGGATAACGGTGGAAAAAAGCAATTCAGCTCTCCTGGAAAAGAGTATGACATCGTGTGGGAGGAGTGAAGGGGTGTGTCTGCTGTCGAACGAACGTCGATGGTTTAACAACGAAGGATTATAAGGTTTGGTGAAAATTGTAATTGATGTCATTGATTCTCCGCTACAATAAAGGCTCATTAACTCTTCCGGAAAATGGATATGATGAAACGGAAAACAATTGTTAACGTCCCAGAGTTTGTGGGGACTGGAGTTTAATTCCTCTGAGTACGA
>CAZGEP010000218.1:0-5886 GCA_964524955.1 uncultured Planctomycetota bacterium
TTCGCGGTGAAAGAGAATGCGTCTGCACAGCCGAAGAAGCCGCCAAAGACCTGGTCATTGCCGAGCAGTTCATACAGTTGAAAAGATAGTTCCCAACAACCATTAACGGACCCCCATCCATCGACTATTAACCATAGACTACCGACTGCCCTTAACAAACCGAAGCAGATTCTTTGAAAAGTACTGCTCGGTTTCAGTTTCTGTAATATCCAGTTCTTTGAGAATCTCCCGATCGCGATCCACCCAGGTCCGGGCCCAGGCCGCGTTGTACCCGTTGGCGTGGGAATCAGTGCCAAACCACACATTATTTTTCACTTCATATCCAACAGTAAAAAGTCTGGTAAGTGCTTCCATTCGATAAATCTCGGGAGTGCCGGGTGTGGTATCGATAAACATTTGATCACAGGCGGCTTTATTGTTTGAAGCGGCATTGAGAAACTTTCCGTATACGGCAATGCATTCATCCACCCAGGGCCATGAGATATGCGCCAGACTGAAACGCAACCCTTTAACATCAAGCAGGCATTCAAATCCGGCCGGCCGGTTAGAGTGAGATGACGGTTTTCCGTCCCAGAGAATACCGGAATGAAACATAATCGGAAATCCCGCGTCAGCGATCTTCCGGAAGATCGCCATGGCCCGTTCATTATAGGGCAGATACCGGTCACAGATCACCTTGAATCCGTTGATTCCTTTTTCCACTGCCATGCTGATCTGCTCTGAAGCACCATCTTCCAGGGGATCAATCCAGAAGAATGGAAAAAGATTTTCCTCTTCATCGCAAAGCCCGACAACCTGTTCCGCCCGTTCCTGAGCTGCGGGACGTTCGGCCTGCGCATATCCCGGCGGATCAATAGAAACGACAATGCCACCGTCAATATCCACGGAATGGAGTTGCTGAAAAAATGGTCCTGGGTTCAGATCGCCCTCCGTAATATGAATATGCCCGTCAAGTATCATGATTTCATCCTCCTGGTAAAATGAAATGAACGGATAGTACAGACTGTTTACGGTTTCGGCAGTTTGTAATGATTCGAGCCCGTAGCTGCGAGCACCTGATCCCCGCACGCGACCTCCGGCTGAACAAACGACGGCTGGCTCAGAATATAATACCCGTTGACATTGTATCCGGCGGCCTCTACTGCAACCAAGTTCTCTCCGGGCTCAACCGGCAGATGCCATTCATCCACCCGATAAAACCCATGCCGCACCGGGCCGGGCCGGTCCGTGCCCGATAAAATTTCCGTTCAGCCAGATCCGGTAAATGGTGGCTCCGGCAATCCGAAGAACATGTACGCCTTTTCGCGTCCGGAAAACGGCACGCAGTCCAACGGAAATATTTTTGGTTTGCGAAAGGCCCTTGAGCCAGACAGGTCTTGCTTTCTGAAAATCAGTTTTGGTCATCACGTGTGCCTTTTCAATTACGTTTTCTATCATACAGTACCGTTTATTATATAAAATGCAACCGCCACACTATTCCGTTTATTTCTTCCCAGCAAATAAACTCAGCAAATCCGCGAATTTTTGAATGGTCTCGGGTTTGGGCATAGGAAAGCGCAGATACGGCTCACCGGTTTTCGGATCTTTCTGAATAAAGGATTTTGGACGGCACGCCTCCGTGAAAAAGAATATACGGATGTTTCTTTGCCTCCAGGCGATTGGTAATCAGTTCATGGGTTCGGACCCACTGACTAAAGACAACCACTTTTGCGTTTTTATCTTCCAATATTTCATCCAGCAACTCGATCAATTCATCGGCCTTGTATCCGTAGTCTGTTTTCTGATCCAACAGCCATGTGCTCTTACAGGACATTCGCATATTCTGAAGCGCGCAGGTCAGCCGCCGCTGGTCGGAATCAGTCAGGAATCCCTGCCTTCTCCACTTCAAAACAATCCTGGCAACGGTTACTCTGTTTTCTTCATGAAAGGCCATCTGTTCTTCGGTCATGGATACAAAGAATCGTTTCTCAAGACGTTCCGGCAGCTCCTTCAATTACTTCGGCTGTCCGATTGGTAAACCGCTCCACCTCCAAGCGCCATTGATGCTTCAACGAAGTGGGCGATACAACCAACACCTTTTCCACGCCGCCATGACGGGCCAGAATCTCGGACGCGGCAATGGCCTGAATTGTTTTCCCCAGCCCCATGTCATCAGCAATCAGACTCCTGCCGGCCTGAGCGGCAAAGAGTGCACCGCGGGACTGATACGGATACAGAGAAGTCTTGAGTATTTTTTAAATGCAGTGCTTTTCTCACCCTTTGGAAATGCCTTTGTAATGGATTGGTCCAGGTGTGCCCGGTCCCGGACCCGGGCAACAAATTCCAGGGCATCCGGATAACAGCGAATATCATGCCCATTCTTTCGGGTTTCCGCAGTTTTGAGAAAACGATCGAATTTCAAGTAGCCGTTGTCTGTAAGAATACCGTCTTTGTCAAAATAACGATCGGCAAGACGCTTTATTTCAGCTGGACACTCTGTGCCGGGCCTGAATGCAATCTCCCGTTTTCCTTCATATCGCAGATAAATCTCAGAGAAAGGAGGATGGTACCCCGCTTGCAGTTTTTTCTTTCCGCCCCGTTTGCGCTCCAGCTTTGCCAGTGTAAACTCAATATGCTTGCAGGTTCCAAGCGTATTTACTGAAAAATCAGGGCAAGAGCAAAAATTATCCCCCGGATTTCTACCCCGAATGGCAACACGGTATTCTCCATTGCTTTTCGGGTTACCCACCGTGAACTCGGAAAAAACAGGATGATCTCCCTGATTTCTGAGAATAAAGTCCTGTTCTCTGCCGAATTCACGCCTGAGCGCTGTCTGCCACTGCTCAAGAGTAATCTCTTCGGGTTTTCTGGTCCGTGAGGTTTTGCGGGGTTTCTTTTTTTTCTTTGCCATGGGCTTCTCCTTCTCATAGAATGGTATTTTATTGTGAAAAATAATGGGAATGGTTGATTATATAAAAACATACCGGTGAATCAAATCTTTCCTTCTACTGCGCTTCAACTGAAAAGTTGACAAATAATTCTTTGTTGTTGACACACCTGATATTCCCTCTAAAATACTGGTGGTCTGTGAACAGTAAAAAATAATCTGAAATCGAAACAATAAAAAAACACGTTCCATACCGCAATGACCATCCAATTAACGATCAAGACCATTTGGGGATTTGACAGTTTCCGGCCGCTTCAGCAGGAAGCCGTGGAAACGATACTTTCGGGACAGGATTCTATTGTCATCCTGCCCACAGGCGGCGGCAAATCCCTCTGCTTTCAGGCACCGGTTATGACCATGGACGGCACAGCCGTAGTCATCTCACCGCTCATCTCCCTGATGAAAGACCAGGTAGACGCGCTCAACCAGGTGGGAATCGCAGCGGTTCGCATTGACAGCAGCATGAAGGTGTCGGAAAAACGGGATGTATACAAACAGCTGAAATCCGGCACCATCAAGCTGATTTACATATCTCCCGAACGCCTGGTCATGCCGGATTTCATGGCGTTTCTCAAAACAATTCCAATTGCATACTTTGTGATCGACGAAGCCCATTGCGTCAGTATGTGGGGCCATGATTTCCGTCCTGAATACCGGAAGCTGAAAATACTGAAACAAGCGTTTCCGGATAAGTCCGTCCATGCCTTTACGGCCACGGCTACAGAACAAGTCCGGGGAGACATTGCGGTTCAGCTGGATTTAAAGAATGCACAAACACTGATTGGATCCTTTGACCGACCCAATCTTATCTTCCGCAGCGAACAGCGGGTAAATTTGCTCAAACAGGTTGATGAGATTGTGCGGCGCCACAAAAACGAATCCGGCATTATCTACTGCCTCAGACGCGCGGACACGGAAGACCTGGCTGCCCGGCTTCTGGCAATGGGATACCGGGTCCTCCCTTATCATGCAGGCATGCGCGATGAAAAGCGCAAAAATCATCAGGATGCCTTTATTTGGGAAAACGTGGACATCATTGTGGCCACCATTGCGTTCGGCATGGGCATTGACAAATCCAATGTACGCTACGTGATCCATGCGGCCATGCCAAAGTCCCTGGAGCATTATCAGCAGGAAAGCGGACGAGCCGGCAGAGACGGGCTGGAAGCGGAATGTACGCTTCTGTATTCCGGAGGAGACTTTCATATCTGGAAGCATCTGATGCAGGACATGCCGCCCGATGCCCGCAGCATTGCAGTGGGAAAACTCAGTGACATGTATCGGTACTGTACCGGTGTCACGTGCCGTCACAAGCAGATCCTTGCCTATTTCGGTGAAACCTATGAAAAAGAAAATTGCGGTGCCTGCGACATCTGCAATGATGAGAAAGAAAACCTGGAAGATGCTCTGGTCACGGGCCAGAAAATCCTCTCCTGCGTGGTCCGGCTGAACGAGGAATTCGGCGCTGATTACACAGCCGGCGTATTGACCGGTTCTGAAAATCAGCGGATCCTGGGCAATCGCCACCACCAGCTCAGCACCCACGGTCTGCTCAGCGATTTCAAAAAAAACATTGTCCGCAACTGGATTGAACAGCTTTTTGCGCAGGGGTATCTGCAAAAAACCGAGGAATACAGCGTGCTCAAAGTCACGGAAAAAGGATGGAAGGTCTTGAAGGGCAACGAAACCCCCCGGTTGTCCAAACCTTCCAGAAAGCAGACTCGAAAGACAAAAGTGGATCTGGACTCATGGGAAGGTGTCAGCGAAGACCTTTTTGTCCATCTCAAGTCGTTGCGCAAGCAACTGGCGGATGCGCAGAACAAACCCGCATATCTCGTCTTCAGCGACAAATCACTCCGGGACATGGCCCGACTCAAGCCCAAAAACCGGGATGAGTTCCTTGAAGTAAACGGCGTCGGCGATTACAAGGCAGACCTGTACGCCCCGCCCTTTCTCAAAGCCATTGCGGAGTGGAAGAAATAAAGGAATCAAAACAACAGAGCTGCTGAAAGAAAATGGGAAACAACGAAATAGCCGAAAGGCACGAAAAAAAAATAGCCGTTAAATTCCCCCTTTTTGCGAACTCATTTCAGTTTCTTTTGCTATTTTATCAAATACAGAAAGAAGTTATCATAAAAACAGCCATTGTCCATAGACCAACGACAATCGATCGTTTTTCACCCATACGCGCCAAAGCCGAAAAACCAGTGTTTTTTTGCCAATCTGTACAGCCAGTGTTTTTCCTGGATTTCATTGCCTGGAATGTGATGGCCGGGTCGGCATTGCATGGACGCAAGTTCCCGGATTCCGCTTTCCCGACCCGTGGTATCCAGGGCGTGTTGACTTTGAATGAGGGCTTTAAGCCGGTCCGGATGTTCGAGCAGTATGCACCCCCGGGTTGTCTCTGCGGCTGTTTTGCGGAATTCGCGTAAGAATCTGGACTCGCACAGAAGCGCATGAACATCGGTTTCGCCGGTGATTCGGTCTGCGGCAAACTGGATCGGGGGGCAGGGCTCTGCATATCCGTCGGGATTAATATGGATACTGATGCCGGTTGCTGCCGGGCAGATTGCGCGGCCCTGGTCATCCCAGTAGGCGTCGATGATCAGGATGGGGGCCTTGCAGCGGATGTCGACCATGAATTTCCGAAGACGCAGGATATCATTTTCTTCCAGGGACAGCTCCGGACAGGGATTGCTGCCTGAGGGCCGGTAAATGTAGTACCAGAGGTATGCTGCACCCGCATCCGTAACCTGTTTCACAAAATCTTCGGTCACCAGTTCATTGATATTGCTTTTGCATACACTGGTTGCAACACCGGTAAAGAGGCCGTTTCGCACACAGGTGTCCAGTGCAGTGAGTGATTGGCTGTATACCTGCTTTGCGCCTCTGCGGACATCACTGACCTGTTCCAAACCTTCAATGCTGATCAGGGGGCATTTGTCTGGGTGGGCGGGTTT
>CAZGEP010000219.1:0-5838 GCA_964524955.1 uncultured Planctomycetota bacterium
TTCGGATTATTGTGATGTGCTGGGTGAAAATAACGATATAGTTGAGCTTTTGCGAGCTCACAAGTCCGGAGAACGTGAGCCTCCGGTAATGGAAAAGATCCATGCACCGACAGATGAGTTTGAACGCAAAGAAAAAAGCAAAGCGCATGATGCAAAAAAAACAACCTCTCCATATATGCGCCGGGCGATCTCCCTGTACAACACAAAGGAGCTCTTTGCCTATATCTATTGTGCGCGAATCAACCGCAACAACTCTTCCATACCGGTCAGCGGTTTTAATGATCCGTCCTTTCCTCTTTCAGGCAATCTTACGCTGAAATTACCTGTTCAGATGGCGCCCGGGATCTATCATCTCTCTTACTGGAACACCTTTACCGGTGAAATCATTGAACAGAAAGAAACTGACATCAGCCCGGGACAGAAAACCATCCCAATCTTGCCTCACCGGGTGGACCTGGCTTTAAAGTTGAAGAAAAAATAGTTTTCAAAGGAGTATGGCATGGCTTCGAATAGACCTCATATTGTTCTGATTATTGCTGAGCACTGGCGCGGCGACAGCCTGGGCTGTTTGGGTAATCCTGTTGCGGAAACGCCAAACCTGGATGAACTTAGTGCCCACGGTACAACCTTTACCAATGCCTACTCGCCGTGCCCATCCTGCATCGCTGCCCGGCGATCACTGATGACCGGACAGACGCCTGACACCCACGGGATGCTGGGCTACCAGGATTATCAGCCCTGGCCGTACACAAGGACCATGGCTGGAGAGCTGGCGCGTTCCGGGTATCAGACCATCAATGTGGGAAAGACCCACTTTCACCCCAACCGATTGCACCTGGGATATGAAGAGCTCATTGTGCCCGAAGATTACAATGAATGGATTGACGCACAAACCGGGCTGACCCGGGCAGGATTTGCGCATGGCGTACACGCTAACTCCTGGGTGGCGCGGCCCAGTCATCTGCCCGAGGTCCAGAACGAAACGACGTGGCTCACTGAACAGGCCATGAAGCGCATACAAAAGCGGGATCCCGAACGCCCCTTTTTTTTGACTCTATCATTCAACGCCGTTCACCCGCCGTTCTGTCCGCCGCAGTGCTATTATGATATGTTCAAGGATATCGAAATGCCCAACCCCATGATTGGTGAGTGGGCGCGCTCCTGTGAACACGAGATATCGCAGCCGCCGGACGTCAATGCCTGGCGGACCAAACTGTCGCCTGAGAAAATTCAGCGCGCGCGTGTGGCGTACTTTGCTTTTATTGCGTACGTGGATGCGCAAATCGGACGGTTTGTGGAGTTCCTCAACCGAAGCCGCTTAGGGCGCGATACGTTTTTCCTCTTCACCGCCGACCATGGTGAGATGCTGGGCGATCATCACCTGTGGAGAAAGACGTATGCATACGATCCTTCCGCACGAATTCCCTTTATTGTGCGGCCGCCGCTCAGCTGGAAGGCGCGGCGTAACTTCAGTTCCGATGCCCTGGTTGGTTTGGAAGATATCATGCCTACATTCCTTGAATCAGCAGACGTTCGTCTGCCGGAGAGTGTTGAGGGTAAGAGTGTATGCGGAATTATTTCGGGTGAATCAGAGGATGTGCGGGAATACTACCATCACGAGCATTCCGAATGCTATGTCTATGACAATGCCTATCAGTGCATTACAGACAAAGAGTGGAAGTATATCTGGAATCCGGTCACCGGTGCTGAGCAATTATTCGAGCGCAAGGAGGATCCGTACGAACTGAATGACCTTGCCCCACAGGCAGATTACGCGGATACACTCGCACGCTATCGGGGCATTATGGCTACCCATCTTAAGGACCGGCCGGAAGGATTGTCTGACGGAGAGAGTCTCACGCCGAATCCGGTGGCGGTGTGGAGATGTCCGGGAAATGCCTGACCGCGGGCTGTCCCATGGATAACACCATTTTCTTAAAGCATTGTCCGCGGTGTTCAAAGTTTCGAAACTGGTCATAGCTGGCGCAGGCCGGAGAGAACAATACAACGTCTCCGGAGGTTCCAGTGGAACACGCCTGCTCCATTGCAGTCGCCAGTGTGCCGCAGTAGGTTGCCGGGAAGTCGAGATTTTTCTGCTCAATAAGAGCTTTTATTTTTCCTCCTGTATCACCAATCAGAAAGACCGCTCTGGCGGAGTGTATAATCTCTGATGCCAGATCGTCCAGAGGAATCTTTTTGTCATATCCACCAGCAATCAGCAGGATCGGATCGCCGGGAAAGGCGCGAAGTCCTGCGATCGTGGATTCCGGCGTCGTAGCCACCGAGTCGTTGATAAACCGCATGCCATGGCATTCGCCCGAAAGTTCAAGCCGGTGTTCGATACCTTCGAAAGCAGCCATGGCGTTAACAGCTTTGCTGCATCGGCTTACGGAGTGAGAATCAATTGAGAATATTGCGGCCAGTGCTGCGCATGCATTGCTTTGGTTATGAATGCCGGGTAAGCGGAAATTATCGGTGCAGCCGATATCTGTTCGTTCTCCGGACTGCGGGCTGTAGAAAAGGTGGCCGTTATCTACGAAGACCCCCGGAGAAACGGGCTGCTCTACACTGAAAAAGACCGTGGAGCATGACAAATTCTTTTCAAGAGCTGTAACACGGGGATCATCCCTGTTCAGTACTGCTGCGGCATCACATCTTGGATTTCTCAGCAGCTTCTGTTTGGCGCAAGCATATTCCTCCATGGTTCCATGACGATCCAGATGATTGGGGGTGAGGTTGGTCAGCACGGCTGCATCCGGCCACTGGCTGTGGGCCGCAATCCAGGGGGCCTGAAAGCTGGATACTTCCAGCACCAGGATGCTTTCCGAAAGCGCCTCATCACTTAGATTCAGCAGCGATCCGCCAAGATTGCCGCCGACGAACGTTTTGTGTCCGAGCGCAGTAAGTCCCTGGTAAATCAAGCGGGTTGTTGTGCTTTTGCCATTGCTTCCGGTAATGCCGATCCACTGTTTGTGGCGGTTGCGTTCGAGTAAAAGGTTGAGTTCTGTCTTGCATTTGATGCCGTTTGTACGGGCGTGAAGCAGAAACGGATTGTCTTCACGTACGGCGGGATTGACCACCACCAGATCGCAACTCTCAAAGTCTTCCTGCTGGTGACCGCCGAGATGGTAAGTGATGCCTGGAAAATCAGAGAGCGCATCCATAGAGGCCTGCAGGTCTTTTTCTTTTTGAAGGTCGGTGACAGTAATTACGGCCCCTGCCGAGGATAGATAGGCTGCAGCTCCACTGCCGCCGCCCAGAGAACCGAGCCCTATAATTGTGATTTTTTTTCCGTTGTAATCAGGCATTGGACGGATGGTTGCCGAACCCATTTACGTCTTTCGCTTTCGCATCAGCGTAAGACGGTTCACGGCGTTCAGATATGCGTTGGCGCTGGCAATGACAATGTCCGTGTGTACGCCCTTGCCGGTACATGCATTATCGCCTTCAGTAATGTCGACCGTTACTTCACCCATCGCATCGGTGCCCTTGGTCACCGCACGGAGTTTGTAGTTCTGCAACACGCAGTTCAATCCAGTGATTCGATTAATCGTTTTGCAGATGGCATCGACTGGTCCGTCTCCGCAGGCAGCATCTTCCAGTTCCTCCTCATCTTTTTCCAGCCGGACCGTTGCTGTCGGCGTGATGGTGTTGCCGCTGGAGGTGTGCACGGAAACCAGTTCGTAATTTCCGTCCACTTCAGACAACTCGCCTTCAACCAGTGCGATCAGATCTTCGTCGTACACTTCCTTCTTCTTGTCTGCCAGTGCTATGAATTCATCATATGCTCGCTGAACTCCATCGGCGTCCAGATGAAAACCCAGCTCTTCAAGGTGTTTGCGAAAGGCGTTTCGACCGGAATGCTTGCCCAGAACAAAGGTGGCCGACGGAACCCCTACATCTTCAGCCTTCATGATTTCATACGTGGAGCGGTCCTTGATGATTCCGTCTTGATGAATGCCGGCTTCATGGGCAAAGGCGTTGCTGCCCACAATGGCTTTGTTGCGTTGAACTTCAAATCCGGTAATGCCGCTGACCAGGCGGCTGAGATAATAAATCTTTCGGGTATTGATGGCAGTTTTAACGTTCAGGATATCCTTCCGTGTCTGGATGGACATGACGATCTCCTCAAGCGCGCAGTTGCCGGCCCGTTCTCCGATACCGTTGATTGTGCATTCCACCTGTCGGGCACCGGCCTGGACTGCAGCCAGGGAGTTGGCTACGGCCATGCCCAGGTCGTTATGGCAGTGGACGGAAATTACGGCCTTACTGATGTTGGATACGTTGTTGAAGAGGTGTGTAATTAGTGTATGAAATTCATTGGGCAGCGTATACCCCACCGTATCCGGGATGTTTATAGTTGTCGCGCCTGCGTCAATTGCCTTTTCCACCACTTCGGCCAGGTAATCCGGCTCGGTTCTTGCTGCGTCTTCGGGCGAGAATTCTACGTCATCTACATAGGATTTTGCATGCGAGACCATGTCTTGGGCAATCTGGATGATTTCCGGTTCTGTTTTTCTGAGTTTGTATTTCCGGTGAGAAGGGGATGTTCCGATAAACGTGTGAATGCGGTTCAGGTTTGCGTCCCTGACCGCTTCGGCTGCACGGTCAATGTCTTCCCTCTTGGTCCGGGCCAGGCCGGAAATACGTACGCCGTCAACGGTCTGGGCGATTGCGCGAACGGCTTCAAAATCGCCGGGAGAGGCGGCAGGAAATCCCGCTTCAATTACATCCACCTTCATATCCCGAAGTGACCTGGCAATCTCGATCTTTTCGTTCAGATTCATGCTCGCTCCAGGAGATTGTTCGCCGTCCCGAAGCGTGGTATCAAGAATAATAACCTTTTCCATAAGACATCTCTCCGTGTCACCGTTCTGATAGATATATGTAGACTATTCAGCAGGTGAGAAAAATACCGGAGGAGGGATTCGAACCCTCACCCTGTTGCCAGGACCGGATTTTGAATCCGGCACGTCTGCCATTCCGTCACTCCGGCGCGGTAATCAACAACCTAATACGTGATCGGTTATTTTAAGCATATTCAAAATCATGGCAAGTGTTTTTTGTGAAAAACCTAACACGGCTACGCAAGATTGACGCGGATTGCGCAAATCTTGCATAGCCGTGCTACCCCTTTCCCGTCGGATCTGTTCGAACGGTTTATGTCAACGGTAATTTTATTTGCAATCCCCCGTCTTTCGAATAGAATAGAAGCATTCTGTATAACTCAATGAGAGGAATCGACATGGACGACAGCTTGAAAGAATATTGTTTTGAACTGTTCCGGAAGGGAAACAAGGAGAACGACGTACTTAAAGCTCTTAAAGAAGAGAAGGGGGTGGATGCCTCCTTTATGGATATTCGCCTGCTGCGAGCTGATTTCGAAGCCCTTGAAGGTACAGTCGGCGACGACAAACCGGCCGGCTTTGAAGAGCCGAATGCAGACGAAACCGCTTCCAGCGGTGGGGCTCAGGGAATACACATCGACAACGTTACCCGTCCGGGTATGGCCATGAGCGGCAGCGCGACTTTGAAATCCGGAGCCCGAATCAAATGGGGGCTGGATCAGATGGGACGGGTTGCTGTTCAGCCGGATGACGGAAGTTCAGAACCCACCCAGGAAGATATGGCGGAATTTCAACAGGCACTGGTCAACAAAATCAGGGGAGGTTGATATGAAAAAGATTTTCTATGCATCCATAATCGGTTTTTTTCTGTTCTGCTGCTCTGCGTTTGGCGCGGAAAAACCCTTTGGTTTTGCCGGAATGGAACTCTATAAATCCGACAGCGGTGTTTTCGGTCTGCGAGTTCATGACATGAACAACGACGGTCGTAAGG
>CAZGEP010000220.1:0-5767 GCA_964524955.1 uncultured Planctomycetota bacterium
AATACAGTAATTGTTCACAAAGATAAATATGCGTATGTTTCCCACCCCTCAATCTGTGTATTAAAAGATGGTGACTGGCTGGCAGCAGTAAACAAAACTCTCCGCCAGGACAAAATCCACCATCCGCCAGAGGATCCCTTGTACAGAAACCTTCTTTGCAGATCAACCGACCAGGGCACAACCTGGAGCCCGGAGTATTATGCTCCAAACCTTGAATGGTCCTCGCTCCAATGTCCAGGAATTTCATGCATTCGCAGCGGCGCTGTAATTCTGTCACAGTGCAGATACAAGTGGTACCCGCTGGCTGAGGCCAGGAGACGCTGGAAGGAAGGAGAGACAATCTGGCTGACAACCAGCGGTCATGACTTCAGAACGGACATCAACGATGACGACTGGACCAACTCTGTCTATCCCTGGGCAAGAGGCAACACCGACGTATTCACTCACATCAGCACAGATAACGGCCATTCCTTTGAAAAGACTGTCAAACCGGATCTTGCCCCCTACCTGAACGGATACTCAAGAACCGGCGTTAAAGAATGTGAGGATGGGACACTGATCTATGCGCTGGGAGAAGACGGATTCCCCAAACACAGATTCTATCTTCTTACGTCTGCTGATTCGGGGATCACCTGGTCGGCTCCAACCCCCATTACTCCTGACCCCCTTGAATATTTCAGTGAACCGGATGTTGTGGAAACATCGCCCGGTAATCTCCTGTGCGTATTGCGATACGAAGGAGAACATAAGCTGTACAGCTGTCGATCCAGCGACCTCGGCGCGACATGGTCAGAACTCACAGAAACACCTCTGGAAGCCCGTCCGGGTCATCTTCTCAAACTTGCTGACGGAAGAATCCTCTGCTCATACGGACGCCGCTTTGCACCCCACGGGATTCGCTTTTCCATCTCTGAAGACGAAGGATGCACATGGAATACAGATCAGGAAATCATTGTACGCGACGATCTTCCGAACGGCAACCTGGGATATGCAACGTCCATTGAGTATGAGTCTAACAAAGTATTTGTCTGTTACTACGGACAGGAGCCTGACGGTATAACCTGCGTTCAGGGAACGTATATCGATCTGGATTGATTGCAGTTTGATGATTATTCCGACTTCCCGATCCCGATTCTTTGGGTAAGTTCTTCTTCAGTTTCCGCCATGTTGAATGCGGAATCTCCGCCACACATATCAAAAACGGTTCACGGATGATCTGCCTTGGCCGATGCCTGTCTTCTCAGCCAATTCATTCATTGAGTCCGCCATATTGAAATCAGATACATTCCCAAACATGTTAAATACCAGGCGTACTTTCTCAGGCGGAGAAAGGATTCCGATGCGCCTTCCGGATTTTTTCCGATCGAGAATCGCATTATACAGGAATGCAACCGCGCTGCTGCAAATGTATTCAATCTTTCGTAAATCCAGAATTACCTCTTGGAGACCTTCATTGAACAAATCATCGATCTTGTTCTTTAATTTTACAACCGCCTCATCTGCAATCTCACCGGTTACAGTCAGTGTGGCGGTCTGTTGATTTCCTTTCTGTGTCCGCATCGAAAATGCATTCATGTATAATTTCCTTTCATAAGTTACTGCCTGCGGCAGCTAACCTTCAAATCTCACATTCATGAATGTCTATATGGGCGAGGATAGTATCCAATCCGCACCCGTTTCATTGCCATACGTACCACTGCAGCAGTGTGAACAGTTTCATAAATACCGTATAGATTTGGATTGTTTATTACTGATTTCATATCTTACCGCCTTCTGCGGTCGCCTCTTCTTCCGTCGCCCTGTATGATTTCAAATTCATTACTCCACCTTTTTTTCTTTTTCTTGTCGATAATATCTTTTTTTTCAAATGTCAGTGTATCCGCCATGCGCCACGCGATGTATTCGATAAACGCATCAGAGCTGCGCAGATAATACTCCCATCCGAATGCCCGGATATCGAGTTCCTTGTTTTTCTTTGCGTATGCCTTCACATCCATTCGAACGCGTTTATCCGCTGCGTTAAAGACCCGCTGCCTGGACCAGAGATCTTCGAAAGAGTTTTTATCTCCCCACGGGTATTTCGGCACGCCAAAGTGTGCCATTTTCCATATTTCTTCAGCAGATGCGACCCGCTCCATGCTGATCAGAAACATGCGCAGGGCAATGCTTGCTCTGGGCGGATAGTAAGGATCAAACTCTTTGATGCTGCCGATGATTATGGCTTGAACTCCCAGGTCATTTCCGAGTTTTGTCAAGCCCTTGTTTTTGGAAAGATCGTACGTGTTTTTGCGCAGTTGCTCTACAACTTCTTCGGGATAACGTACCTTGAAGCGCCCGGTATCGACCATCTTGGACGCAAATTCTTTTGCCATCATTTCTGCTTTTCCGCTGTCGGTGTAATCGCGAAATGGTAACACTGCCACTCTGGATATCGGTGACACTTTTTTATCCTTATCACTGGCATGTGTATACAGTGGAATAAAAGTCGTGCAGAACAGAATAATCCATCGCGTCCATGGCTTCATATGCCGGTGCCTTTACTAATCATCTTCTTGCTTGCTTACAATTTCGTCCACAGATCCAATTTTTTCTGTCTCTGGTTTGTCCAGCGGAAGAGGACGGATACTCCAGATATTCTGAAAGCCGTTGCGTTTTGATATAAAAAAAATACGTCCGTCTGGACTCCATACCGGATTCCAGTCCGGGCTTGGATCTACAGTCAGACGGACCAGGCTTGTGCCATCTGTTTTAACCATCCAGATGTCATCGCCTTCGTATTTCCGGTCTTCTGCTTTGCTGGTAAAACTTTTGTGTATGGTTGCAAAAGCAATTTTATTTCCATCCGGTGACCAGTCGGGTGTAATCGCTGCCCATTTGCTGCTTTGAATAATTTCAGTCAACTGGTCGCCTTTGGTATTCATGGACCAGATGGAGTACCAGGGAACGTCTCTGTTTCTGGGTTTCTGGAAGACAACATACTTGCCTTCAGGCCTGGAATACTTGGCAAACTGTCCCGGGCCTAAATTCTTAAGTTCCTCGGTTTCAAAATCTTTTTCCCATATTTCCCACTGGCAGCCAACCGGATTGTAGGTAACAAAAAGGAGTTTCTTTCCGTCACGTGACCAGCACGGCTGAATGCTGTTTCTTCCGTCTCGGGTGATCTGCCTGGGATTGACATGCTTTTTAACTTCCGTTACCCATATATCCCAGTTTCCGTTGCGGTTGGAAGCGAAAGCCAGTAAATTTCCGTCCGGAGAAACCGCGGGCTGAATGTCAGCACCGGGATCTTTGGTCTTTTTCACAATTACTTTTTCATTAATCTTTTTCATATAAATGTCAGGATTTCTTGAATGCCGTGTGGACGCAAAAAAGATCCACTTGCCGTCATTGGAAATGCATGGATCAAAGTCTTCGCCGGACTGTGTAAATGTATGCTGGGTCAATCCACGGTAGGTGACGCCCTTGGTTCCCATGTCATACTTCCAGAGACCCCAGTCGGATTTGGGCAGGCTTCTGTCCGATGTTTTTCTTGACGGTCCCTGGCAGCCAGCACTAATCAAAAGAACTGCAGCGATCATTAGAGCCAGGCATTCAATTCGTTTGAGCATCACACAATCCTCCGCAAAAGTAAGTGAATACAAATAAAGATACTTAAAATTAGCAATTCATGTACCAATGGTTATCCATAATACAATAACAACCTATCCGACTATTTTGAATGGAGTTATATTTCATTCGCATTGTTCTTGCTGCTTGATTGGTGAAACGAATCGGCAATAATTGCCGATCTAATCATTATTTGGAAAAGAATAATTCTATTTCCTGAACACCGGATGTCAATGGGAATTATGGTAAATTTGAGAGAACAGTCCAAAAACGAATCGTTAATTTGTTCGTTTAAGTGCCACGCGAACGATTCTCCCGGGCAGCAGAGCGCTTTTATTCCCGGGCGTTACACGCAGAAAGACCCCTTCAATCATATCCGGAAAATGTTTTCTCAGCGGTTCAGGAATAGTGACAATTAGATTGCCAGGGCTTTCAACCAAAGCGTCTGAAACATATTTCCCCTCTTCCGTATACATTCGCGCAGATGTACCTTTTTTAACATCTTCTCCATAGCGCGGGGCCAGGTAGGTATCCACTTGAATGGCACTGTACGAGCAGCATTCAAAGAGTGAATCCCCTTTTTGCACCTTTATTCCGTTGTGAATGGAGACCTCGGTAACCACTCCGTCATACAGTGCGGTCAGTTCATAGGTTCCAGCCTGTTTGCGTAGAACATCCAGTCGACTCGCTGCCGCCCGTTCTTCGGAACGAAGAATATCAGCATTCACTTTCAGAATCTCAGAGGAGTTGCGTGCAGATTTTCGAAAGGATTCGACGAGTTCGTTGTATTTTTTCTCTGCAAACTCGAGTTTTCTCTGAACCGCCTTGAGCTCCGCTTTCTCATTTTTATCAGCAAGCGTGTCTTCCTCAATCGCGTGTGACAGATCCAGCTCTGCTTGTTTCATATTCTTATCAGCCATGACTGCTTCATTGGCCGCAGAAGTCACGCTGTCCTTGACTGCCGCATCAAGTTCATGGAGTTTCTTTACTTTACTCAGACGTTCTTTCTTGCTCCGGTAGACGCCTTGGAGCTTCTGAAGTTCCAGGCGCGCCTTCTTTATTACTGTGCTTCGACGAAGCCGCTGACGCTGATTTCTGGACCGGATCAATTCAATCTCATAGCGGGCCCCCTCCCGTGCTCGTTCGGCAGCGGCTATGGCTGTAACCCGGGAAGCATCTTCGCCGCCCCCAGCATTGCCATTTTTCAATGCCTCGTCGAGTTTAAGTTTAATCCGCTTGAGTTCCTCTTCCGCTCGAACAATCTCGGATTCAAGGCCGTTTCCCTTGAGTACGGCAAGCACGGCTCCTTTCTTAATGGTCTCTCCCTGGGTGACGGAAACACGTATCACCTCCGCATCAGCCTGCGCGCGAAGACGCGTAGTCTGACCGTTCACGATTCCGTAGGTATAAATCCAACTGGCCGGATAAAAGCAATATAGTATATAGGCGCCGACGGCCAGCACAGCCACAAGCAGTACGTAACGGACTACTGGATGTTTCTTGACCAGTGCTTCTCTCATTGTATCCTGGTCGGGCTTTACAGACCGCTGGGGAGCACCTGCATCATGAAATTTAATCTTCATTATCTCTCTTTCTCATATCGTTGGTCAGCGCGGAAACATCATGAATTGCGATTCCACTGAAACACTTAAAATGGTTCAGTCGTGTTCTCATTTTGGAAAGCAGCTTCGTTAGCTGAGTGTTATCCAGCCCGTGAAGGGTATCTGTCTCTGGAGCACCGGCAGAGAGTTCAATGCCGATCTCGGCCGGAATGTCTGAACCCTTCAGGGCCTCAGTGGCCATACGCAGAATCTGTTTCGAATCGCGATGATAGCACATAATGGTAACCGCATCAACGGTTTTGAGTATTGCACGTACAAAATCCCGGCACTTGGTCTGAAAGTACTTATACGGAATATCCACCCGAAGTTCGAGCGGCAGAGCCTGCTGGTCAATTTGCTTTCGTGCGGATGAAATCAGCTTTAGATACTGGCGGCTCTGTTGTGCCCGAAAGTCAGCGTCACGATCCCAAGCCGGATCTGCATGCGGTTCAATGTCAAATTTAACTCCCCGCAATCCGGGTTCATGCGGGCCGGTCTCCTGGTTAAAATCCAGAACCGACCGGACGGATGCCAGACAGGCCGTCTCTCCTTTGCTCTCA
>CAZGEP010000221.1:0-5755 GCA_964524955.1 uncultured Planctomycetota bacterium
AAAAAGATCATGTGGCAACGTATATATACAATACATCATTGAAAAAAGAACTCTCGGATATCGGCAGGTGCTGTGACCGGGCCGGAATAGAAGTTATGCTTCTCAAGGGAGCGGACCTGATTCAGCGGTTGTACCCGGACGATCCGTCACTGCGGCGGCTGACGGACATTGACATCTACGTACGCCGGGTTGACTATGATGTATTTGCAGCATCCATTCGCAAGCTCGGGTATGAGCTGTATGACACCACGGATCTTCTGTTTCGCAAACCGCCCTTTGTTCTGGATATTCACAATCACCCGTCAAGACTGACGCGTTTGATCATGAGTCCCGGAATACCGGCATTTCCTATTACAGAAGACTGGCTGTTTGAGGGCGCAGGTCACTCGGGTGCCGGACTGCGGATACTGCAGGTGGAAAAGGCCTTTGTTCTGTATGCGCTTCATTTTTCTTTTGTCAATGGTTTCCAGGGATTCAAATGGGCCTTTGATCTGCTGCAGATGATACGGAATCCGGATAGGATTGCAGACAAAAGTCTGCTGCTTAAAACAGCTTCGGAAATTGGCGCACACCAGTGGATGGTCCTTGTTCTTACGTACCTGGCGCAGGTATTCAATGCACCGGAGCTTTTGTGTAAGGACAGACACTTGAATTTTGCAGAGCAGCGCTTTTTGCAGCGTGCGATGGAGAATCGGTCCGATGTGTTTGACCGGTATCTCCTCCCTTTCTTTTCCCGCGTCCGGTCCGGATTCAAGTTCCGGTTATTTTTGAAACTTCTTTTTCCGGGCAGGCAGTTCCTTGAGTACCGGATCAGCCGGGGAGTCAAACCCGGAATGCGTGATTATTTAAAGTATTACTCACAAGGCATTAAAGTCTTGAAAATGACCTGAGCATGGTTATACTGATAATAATATGGAGTACCGTGTGATTTTCTCTGGAGTATTGTCTGATGGCAAAGCGAATTCTATGTGTTGACGACGATGCAGCCCTACGGGAGCTGATTGAGGCGCTTCTGACTGCCCATGGGTATGAGGTGAAGGTCTTTGGAGACGCCCGTAAGGCATTGGAGTTTGCGTCGGATGCGGATCAGCAGATCGACCTGGCCCTGACCGACATTGTGATGCCGGGAATGAATGGAACAGAGTTTACCAAGGAATTTAATCAACTTCGGCCGGATACGGAAGTAGTGGTGATGTCCGGATACATTACGGATGCCACCCTTGAGCAGATTGAAAAACTCGAAGTATTCACCTATGTGAAGAAGCCCTTTGATAACGATGAATTGATTGAAAAAATTCAAAAGGGCATTAAAAGCAGACGGGCGCTTCGAATCAAGGACGGACTGGAAAATGTTCCTGAAAAACAGGCGATCCGGGGGCGTATTCTTGTGGTTGATGACCATGATGCGGTTCGGGAGATGATTCGTGATGCGCTGGAAACAGAAGCCTTTTATGTAGATGTGGCATCGGACGGAAACGAAGCTATTGAGAAGGTCTGCGTCAACACCTATGATATTGTGCTTACGGATATCCGGATGCCGGGAATGGACGGCGTAGAGCTGTGCAGGAACATCCGGGAGTTTGATCCACATATCTTCCTCATCACCATGACCGGCGAAGCAGATGCGGACCAGGTCCATGACGCGGAGATTGAGAGCGATTATATCTGTCTGCAGAAGCCCTTTGAGCTGGCGGAATTCCAGGAAACGATCGGCAAGCTCAACTATAAGGCAAAACGGAAGAAGCGGGAGACAGAATATATCGACCGTATCCAGAAATCCATGGTTAACAGAAGTCTGCAGGAAAAACTCAAAGACTGGTTTTACTACCAGGAGTACCGGTACAACCTGCCCAAGCTGGTTGTGATTCTTCTGCTTTCCATTCTCTGTGCTATTGCCGTGACTTTTATCGTGTCCAGCACCATGTACAAAAAAGAGAAGAGCACTTTTAAGCAGAAAACGCTGCAAGAGCTTTTGAAACTTAACGATATCAGTGAAATTAAAGACTATCTGAAAAGAGATGAGCTGAGAGAACTACATGATTAACCATTTTGGTGTTTACGGGAAAAGCCCACTGTTTTCTGGAAAAGACATGAACCACTCTGCGGGTTGTAAATGGTTTCTTCTCGGATGTGTCTTATTGCTTGCTTTAGGATGCAGCCGGGAGCGCAGACCGCCACAGACCCTGGGGGAAAAGGGAACGGTTCAGGACGGAATAACGCTGCTGGAAAGCGAACCATCGCCTTCCGACAGTATAAAGCACGTTACGGATCCAACCAATCCCAAGGGGGAGCGTGCGGACTATATCATACGCAGAGGTGATGTTCTGGAAATATCGGTTCTGGGGGAGCCGGATATGACCAAGACGGTTCCGGTGCGGCCGGACGGCAAGATTTCGTATTTCCTGATTAGTGAAGTCATGGCAGCGGGCAAGACCTTTGGCGAGCTTGAAACCATTGTGGAAAAGAAACTCAAAGAATATATCCGAAACCCCGATGCTGCCATCATCGGCAAGGAATTCAAGGGAAACCTCTGTACCGTACTCGGTCTGGTTAAAAAACCGGGACGCTATCATGTGTCCACGAATACCCGCCTTTTGGATGTACTGGCCATGGCCAACGGTATCAGTAACATCGAAGGCGGAGGTGCTTTTGCTTCCAGTGGACTCTCTTCGCAGCTGTATCCGGACCTGGAAAGTTCGTATATCATCCGCAAGGGACAGATTCTGAATGTAAACTTCTACGCCCTGCTTAAAGAAAAGAAGATGAGAAATAATATTATTGTTGTGCCCGGAGATTTTATTTATATCCCGTCATCCGTTGACAACAAGGTGCATGTGGTGGGTGAAGTCCAGCGCCAGGTTACCTTGAATTTCGGTAATAGTATTACCCTGGTAGAGGCCATTAACGGAGCCGGCGGATTGAACATTCGGTCATCGGACGGATGGGTCTATGTCGTCCGGGGAAGCCTCAGAAAACCGCAGGTCTACCGAATGAACATCAAAGCAATTTATTCTGGACGGACCCGAAACCTGCGTCTGAAAAGCGGAGATATCGTGTATGCTACATCCGGTTTTCTTACCAAGGTTGAACGGGTGACCACAAAGGTGATACCCTTTCTTGATGTGCTGCTGAAGTCCGAAAGTCTGCGGTCCACGATCAAGAAAAACTACTGATTTCTCAGAAAGGCTTTCTGTTTCCGGAATGAACGAAGAGTTTGAATTCAGGCTTTCCAATAAGAAGAAAAGCTCGGATGATGCATTTGACGAGAACGGGGAAAAGGGATACCAGGACCTTTTTTCGCCGGAGGAAACCGTACCGTCCGCAGCCGAATCTGCGCCCAACGGTATCCGGCCCATGGAAACCGGTGCCGAAGAAGATACCGAACTTAATATTCAGCATTATGTGGATATTATTCTGCGCAGAAACCGGATTGTTCTTTTTACCACTGCGCTGATACTTGTGCTCAACATGTTCTGGTACTACACCAAGCCCCTTACATACAGTACCACTCTGATTGTTCAGAAAAAAGACGCCTATGCTGTGGGGCGAAGGCTGTCCGGTATTTTCCAGGACGATGACTGGGGTACGGTTATTCAGAGTATCGGACTGAAAAGTAATGTTGACTTTTCCAATGCACTGAAGAACGCATTGATTCAAAACAGTGAGGCATCGGTTGTTATTCCCGAGGAGCGGGAAGCGCTTCAGAAAATCAACGCACTTTCACCTGATGAAAAGAAACAGCTGCTGGAATTTGTTCTCCGACCGCATATGGTCAATATTCAGGGAATCAGCGACAGCAATTTAATTGAAATCCGTCTGCTTGTTGAGGGGAGTCAGTTGGGAGAATCTACAACCACCATACTTCCCGTTGCAGCCGACCTGATTGCCGCGGGATTTATCCGCAGCAAGTATGAGCAGCGTCAGCAGGTTCTCAGGGAATTTGAAGCCGAGGTCAACACGGACAAGAAAAACATGGAATCTCTGGAACATGAAATTGCTCAGGTCAGAGTTGAACTCAATTCCAAGTTTGAGAAAATTGCGGAGTTTTCGTCCATTGATCAGCTGAACGAAACCCTGAAACGCACGGAACAGCTTCTCTTTAACGCGCGCATGGAATACAAGGTCGCGAAATCAAAAGTGGAGACATTGAAGCGGGAACTGGAATCCAATGCCGACAACGAACTGGATATGGACTCAGAGACCGCGCTTGCGCTTCTCAAGGAACGGCTGGTTGAGCTGGAGATCGAGAAAACAGAGGCCCTGGTCAAATATACGGATAAACATCATTCCGTAAAGAAAATTCAGGAGAGTATCGATTCCGTGAAAAAACTGCTGGCCACAAAGCTTACTAAGCGCGGGACGAACGGATCCATGGGAGTTAATTTCAGAATACTTTCCATGGCCATGGTGGAGCAAATGACCTTGAATATGCGCTTGCAGCGTCTGGAGGAAAAAGTCAATGAAATGCGGATCTATCTTCAGAGTATAGAAAAGACCGAGCTCTATTCCAAATACAACCGTCTGAAGGTTAAAAAAGACCTGGCGGAAAAACGCTGGAAGTCGTTGACCGATCAACTGGAAACCGCCAGACTGCTCGCATCCCCGAGATTTCTGAGTTTAAAAGTCAAACAGTGGGCCGGTCCGACGCGGGAGATTCATCATCCCTGGACAACCGTGATTATTCTGGCGCTTGTTGTGGGTGTGTTTTCTGGATGCATGATTGCCTTTCTGATTGAGCATATGGACGACACCTTTAAATCACCGGATGAGATTGCCAAGGAACTGAACATGAAGACGCTGGGAATGGTTCCGATGTTCGGTCCGGGAAATCGTTCTCTGATTGACCCGGACAAACCCAAGGCCGTAATTTCCGATGTGTTCGCGGTGATCCGAAACAACATCCGCTACAGCATACGAAATCGGAATGAAGGCCTGATACTGGTAGCAAGTGCGCTTCCTGCTGAAGGGAAATCCCTGACCGCGTACAACCTTGCCCGTTCCTACCAGTTGGAAGGAAAGAAAGTCGTGCTGGTCAACTGTGACCTGCGTAAGCAGAATATTCCCGAATTTGTTCGAGACGTGATACCGCAGGAAGAAAACGTTGAAACCGGACTGAGCGATTTTATCGAAGACCTGGCCGGATTTGACGACATTGTTATCCGCAGTGAAGACGATGATTTCTGTTTTGTTTCCAGTGGAACCCGGCCAGCGAATCCGGTCAAACTGCTGCGTTCTCCGAAACTCAATACCTGCCTGAAAATGCTGGAAGAGGCGTTTGACGTTGTGATTCTCGATTCTCCGGCCGTGCTGCCGGTAGTGGATACGACAATGATATCCAATTATGTATCTGCGGTTGTCGTGATCGTTGAGTCCGAGCGGACGCCGCGCGGGGCTGTGGTTCAGGCCATTGACCGGTTGCGCCATGTGAATTCGCCGATTATCGGGGTTCTGCTCAACAAGGTTAAAGATTCCAAGGGAAAACGTGCTTTTTATGGATACGGGTATGGCTACAGGTACCCGTACGGCGCCAAGACGGAGACGTAATTGTTTAAAGAAAACCGTTGGCTGTGCCGTTATATACAAATAAGAATGCGCACGGCTGTGAATCAACCAACGTGTTTATTTGTTCGGAGCTATTTAAGATATGTACGATGATTCATCCAAAGACAGACTCAAATACTGGGAGTTGAGTGAAGGTCCGTTTGAGAATACCCGGGACTTTAAGTTCTTTTACGAAGGCAAAAACCATATTGAA
>CAZGEP010000222.1:0-5740 GCA_964524955.1 uncultured Planctomycetota bacterium
GCGGTACTCATGATTCCGCTTATCGAACCAAAGCGGGAGCGCCTCACACCAATTGTCGTTACCTTCCGCGCGATACCGCGTGGCGCATTCGCCACCTGCTGCATCCGGTCCGGGCATCCAGTAAATGCTGATGCTCTCGAACGTGGATACTGTTCGGGGCGCTTTCATTTCGCTGTTTTTTGCGGCTTGTACGTGATGGCTGAAGAATAAAGCCAGCAGGGCTGTGATGCACAGCGTCAGATGTTTTGTCATGGTTGCCATCATGTGCTCCTTTTGAGTAAATTCCAGGCAAAGAGTCATGCTGTATTCCTTTCTGGTTGTTGTTTTAATGCGATTGTGTTCCTGTAATAAATTTGGTATGATCCGGTATGCGTCAAAGTATATCATTGAAATTCTTTTTTGTCCAATGCTTTTTCATATCGATTATCCGGTTTCTTTCAACAGTTCGAATACAGATTATATCCTTTATTTGATGCTCTTCAGCTCTTGCAGGCTGGTTGTGTGGTAATCCAGTTTCACGCTGCGGATGCAGCTGTTTCCCGGATCCGCGATAAACAGTCTCCGGTCTGAATGCGTATCCACGTAGACTGGATAGAAAAGCGCGGTTTCATCGCCGCCCATGGGACGGGGCCGGGATGGTCCGCCTTCTTTGATCAGAGGCATGCCGTCATCCGTGTTGCCGTAGCTGCCAATCCGCGTGATCAGGTTGCCTCGAGTATCCAGCACCGCCACGCTGTGGTGGTCGGTCTCCGGGGCAAAGCTCCGGCCGAAATAATCTACACTGAAGCGGGAGTGCCAGCAGACGCATCCAACAGGGGCAAGCCCCACGCCTCCGTAGAGCCATTCGGCCCCTTCGATCCAGGCGCCGTTGAGTTCCGGTTTTCTGTCTGGCTGAAGTTCTTCGGGAAGAGGGACCGTTGCTCTTCTCAGGGAGAGAATGCGTGCTTTTCCAGCCTGGGCTTTGATGATCGTATTGGTGGATGTGCTGAATGAATTTTTTCCATCAAGCTGCTGCTCCCCACCTTCCATAACATAAATAAAATTGTTCCGATCCAGAAATACACCGTCCAGCCGGCTTATCCCTTGAAAGGCATCTTCGAAAATAATCTTGCCATGACGATCGAAGACATGCACGGATTCGCCAGCCCTGCGTCCCGGATAAATAGTGGGCTCGTAGCGTTTAGAGGCAGTGGCTTTCACGTTACGGAACCCCAGCTGCTTGGCGCGTTTGGGGGTATAATTGTTGCAGCCAATGACCAGATTGCCTGTCGGTGAAACGGACATGCCTGCCTGGTGCCAGCAGACCGGTCGGACTCCCGGGATCGTAAGCCCGGAAACAACTTCAGGCACTCGCCGTCGGTTTGTGCCGATACTGGAAAAACCAAGCTTGAAGGCTTCAATTCCGTAATCCCAGGGGATTTCACGCAAGGTCTTGCTGTCATAACGGACCACCAGCTTGTCGGTCCGCAGGTACAGGTGGCCGCGATCGTCAAAGCAGATGCCTTCCGCGTCAAAGGGCATGTTTACCTGATCAACCTTTGCTGTGACCGGATCAATTGCTATGAGCTGGTACAGGGATTTTCCCGGCCCCTGGTTTTCCTTGATAAAAAGCCTGCCGGTATCCGGGTTAACGTGAAGCCGCTGATAGGAGAAATCCGACGGCCAGACCCGATGAACACGATCCTGTGTGATCTTGCCGAAGTCTTTCAGAATCTGCATTGTTCCGTTTTTTTCACGAATGACCATGGTGCTGGCGGCAAAGGATTCCACGCGCCCTCCGTCACCATGGGCGGCTCCCCACATACCGCTGGTGTCGCATTCCCGGGATACCCAGACCGTGAGGTCATCTGCCCAGGAATCAATGTCTCCACTGTAGCGCAAATAGCCCTCCCTTGCCAGGAAATCAGAGTAGTATCCGCTGCCGGGGATCGGCAGCTGCATACGTTTTTTTTCTTTGGGACTGGAGAGCGGCCCGAACTGATACACAACCGCAGGAATGGATTTGCGGTTTTTACGTATGTATTCCCGTGTTCCAGGATGGTAGACCATCCAGGAGAGGCAGCAGATATCCTGGGTGAGTCGATGAATGCGTACGACAGCCGGGCGGGATACCGTGATGCTTTTCAGGAAGCCGCCGTTTGGAGAAAAAACCTGGATGCGGTTGTTGATATAATCGGCAACATAGACATTGCCTTTGTTGTCGCAGTCCACAGACACAGCGGCCTGGAATTTTCCATTTCTGGTTTTGCGTACGCTTTCAGAAGGAAAGAGCTCTGGTTCGCCGTTGCCGTCCAGGGAGACGCGTTGCACTACATTCAGGCAGTTCCAGTTGCAGTGATGACGGAATCCGTATCCGGCCAGGTAGAGCCATTTTTCATCCGGACTGATGGCTGCACTGGTCGGATAATACGGATGGGTTTTTCCTCTTTTTTTTGTTTGATAAGTGGTTCGTGCTCCGGCAAGCGGCCTGTTGCCTGTGGTGCCGTCTGTGTTCAGTCGGTTGATGCGGTTTCGGGCAAGGATGATTCTGTCACCAAGGGTGGCAATGGCTGAGGCGCCGACGCCGCCCAGATGCCCGCCGCTCTTACCGTTGCAAAAACAACTGTCGCCGCTCGTGAGCAATGTTACGGATTCAAATCCTTTTTTAACCGGTATCTTTTTGCCGTCTTGAACCGCGGTTTTCCAGGTAACTCCTTTTACCTTTGAGATTGTTTCTCTGGAAAAGGGGTAAATGGTGCGTTTGTACTGCCCGTTATGGTCAAAGAGCAGTACCCGGTCCAGGCCCCGGCCTTCAAACATAAGTACGCCCTCTTTGCATGCTGAGATACGGGGCGCTAAAGCCATCATGCGTTTTTCCGGTGCCCAGTACAGGGTGCGTTCCAGGCGGGGGTTGAGGCCCAGCGAAACCCGGATACGGTATTTTGCGTAATCCGCATCGGTATGCGCCACATACCGGCCCTGATCGTCTTTACCGTCCCAGATCAGCATTTGTTTGCGGCTGTTCCAGATAAACGGAGACGGTGCGTTGATTCCCAGCACTCCGGAGGCCAGGTGGCGGATAATCCTGGGCGAGCCAGCCACGGTTTGAGTGGTATCTTCCACGGCAACGCTTGTGTCGCAGAAAGCGGCGGTTTCAAATCGGATGAAGAACGTGTCCTTCTTTCGAGTGATTCGGGGTTTCTGTGTAAACTCAAATGGTCCCTGTCTCTTGATTGTGAAAACATCTCTGTCTGCTCGAGCAGTGACCTCGGCACTGTCGGGTCCGGTGACCTTGAGTGTCATGCGGCGGGGCTGAAGGATGCGCATGAGTACGCGCCCGACCTCCTCATTGCTGATCTCAAGACGGACCGTGGCAGCGACCTTGATCTGCCGAGACGCTTTTATCGCAAGGCGGCATCCGCTCTGCTTCTCAATATGCTTGAGTGCGCTGGCAGTGGGAATGTTGTCGTATTTTACGGAAATTCGTTTGTTGAATGCGGATGCGGGCATATCCGCAGGTGCGTGGACAGCGAGGATAATCAGGAAAAGCAGTGTGCTTAGAATGGTGTATGTTTGTTTGTGCATTGGTTTTCTCCGTATAGAAGGGTTTATGGTATATTCCGGTATATGACGCTATATACCATCGCCTTTTTATTCCTGTCCAGAATTTTTTAATAAATTTGAAAATGTGGGTTGACAAATGCGTTTTATGGGGTATTATTTATATGGAACAATGGAATATACTGGAGTATACCAATTATGAATAGCCCTTCTTCAACACCAAAACGCTTGCGATTCACTCTTATTGAACTTCTGGTGGTGATTGCAGTCATTTCCATTCTGGCCGCGATTCTGCTGCCGGCGATACGTAAGGTTGTTGCCATGTCGGAACTTACGGAGTGCACCAGCAATCTCAGGCAGGTCGGTCTGGCCATGCACTATCGGGCTAATGATTACAAGGGACGCTTTCCTGTAAACAAAGTTTCCTACTCTGACAAAAGCCCTGCTGGGGTACGGGAAGGCTGGAATTTTAATGCAAGAGAAGGGGGACGACGTCACTTGGTTTGGGACCTTTATTACGATTACGGCTCCAGAAATCTAAACTTAAGCTCGAAGTTTCCGGAGCCATCAGTCGACCAGATGCTGTATCTGACGGATTACCGTGTTTTCAATTGTCCTGTGAGTCAGGCGCGTAGCGAGTGGCGAAATGAAGCCCACGACGGATATGGCGGGAAGAATACGGCTGAAGATGTATTTTTTAAAGAAAAAGGGTATTCTTATTATTTTACCACTCTGATTGACCGGCCTGAAGGCGGAAAACGGGACAAGCTGCTGGGGTGTCACAAGTGGGCGCCCACTCCTGAACACCCGACTCATACCTGGATGCTGGCCTGTCCGGGGCATAATGCCGTAGAGGGTCTGCCGGCTACACCGGTTGCTTTCAGAAAGGTTGACTGGGGTAAATGGGTGGAGTGGAGGGGTGCGGGGTGGGGATCATGGCCCCATGGAAGCCTCGGAAACCCGCATTATCCTGACAAAAAGTTCCGAACCTGGAACGTACTTTATGTAGATACACATATCAAGTATCACGGGAAGGTCAATCATACCTCTCAGGCATTTTCTCTGGGTGACTACAGATACTGGGCAGGTCTTCTGCCTCATGTTAACGACGGTTGCCATCATAAACGAGGAAACAGCTGTACAAGGTAGCCCTGCTTTCCATTTTCTTTCTTATTTCTCTTGCTTGAAGCCTGTCATTTTCTGCCGCAGTATGCATTCGCCCCGAACTCCATGGGTTTGTTACCGTTTTCGTGCGCACCGATGTCCGGCGCCGTTCCGTGAAAGCTGTCATTGATGTTGGGGATCCGCTTGCCTGCGTCGTGACCGGGACTGCCGGGCTTGAGCTGGTAGAGACCCTTTGCTCCGGCTTGCGCCCCGTTACCTTCCAGGTACACCGGCACGGCCCGGATGCCGTTGGCTTCGGCGCCCTTGTACGCTTCTTTGATGATGCCGTTGTAGAGGTCGTAGTCGAACGTGTTGGTATGGAAATCGGTCGCGGGCCAGATGCTGAAGCGGTCAACCAGTCGTTGTTCGGGCGTGTGACAGATATGCCAGATGTTGTTCAGCGAGACCAGTTGCGTGATCCTTCCCGAATGTCCTACCCTGCCGAGCCCCCATTGTGCGCCAAGCGTCAGACGCCTTCCTGCGGGGGGTTCTGGCTGGAGCATCGTGTTGTGAAACCAGTACTGCCGGCCGGATCCGCCTTTTGCAGCTTCGCCAACCTTGGCCAGTTTGCCGCGATTCAGTATCGGAGGGTGTCCCAGCTTCTTAATGTGTCCCGGGTGAATCAACGCATCCGTGTTGCCATTGGGATAATCTGCCCATTGGCTGCGGGCGAACACATTGCGGAAGATGTACAGGGGGCCGACCGAGCAGACGCAGGTGGCGATGCCGACCATGGTCTTGTCAATGTAGTTGCCCCAGACACGCACGTTGCATCCGCCTCCTTCGATCTGGAGGCCGTCGTCCCAGCAATGGGAGACAAGGTTTCCGTAAACATCACTGTCAGGGCCGGGAAAACCCTTCTTCGAGAAGTCGCCGCCCCATCCGATTGCATCGGTGAAACGGTGCGCATCATCGGAGTAGAATTCGTTATAGCGGATCACGTGGTTACCGCTGTTGTTCATCCAGGAGATGGCCTGTGGGCCAAACGGGTGATAGGGCTGTTTTTTGAAGAACCCCTTTTCGGTCCAGTTGTTCG
>CAZGEP010000223.1:0-5723 GCA_964524955.1 uncultured Planctomycetota bacterium
ACTGAAAAAAAGAGTTCAAATACCCGTCGCCCATCTGTGCTTTTTCCATTGACTCCACGTACCGGTCGACCTTTGCCTCCAGATTCTTGTCCCTGTTTACGGCCAGTGTATACGCTGCAGCCTCAAGCCACTTGGCCACATCCGAGCCCCAGAACTGATGCGCCCCGGACTTTTCCGGTTTGAGCTTCATCGCATCGATCCGACCGGTCTTTTTACAGATGTCATACGCAGTTTTGAGCGTTATCTTGCGATTGACATCAATCCGCTTTTTCCAGAATTTGTCGTTAATTTTAACATCATTTAACCGAACCGGCTGTAATCCCCTTGACGTCTTCGCTGCCATTTTCGTTTCCTCCTAAACGGTAAAAGTCTGTTATATGTTATTGGTCATTGGTTAGCCATCGACCATATACTACAGACCATTGACTGTATTCATCTCTTCACTCACTGCTGTTAGTCTACACTGATTTACGCCCCTGTCAAGATGCAGGTATCGTATAATACCATGCATATTCCTGCTTTTTCACTTGATATTTCATTTCAATGCGTTACAGTTACTGGTTATGAAAATCAACTTCAAAGCAAGAACCAGCCTTCCCTTTTCCGCTCAAAACGGAGGCATGTTCGTATCCAGAGGAATCGGACGGCATCCGAAACGGGTCATTGACACCTATGAACTGATCTACGTGGACAGCGGGACACTGGATATGGCGGAAGAAAAGAGCGCCTTCTCCATGTCAGCCGGAGAAAGCCTGCTTCTCCGGCCTGAGAAAGAACATCGCGGAACAGCCCCCTACCCCCCTGACCTGCGTTTTTACTGGATTCATTTCAGATTAAAGCAGAATGCCGGCAGCGCTTCCTCTGCGTCACTGTCCATTGAGCAACACAAGAAAGTCCGGCGCCCCGAGTGCATGGTTGAACTCCTGCGCGCATTTCTTCGCAATCAGGAAGAGGATGTTTCCGACCCTGCTGCCCAGGACTGCATTCTCTATCTCATGCTCCAGGAAGTGCTGATTCCGCATCACCCTTCTGAGCGTGGAAAAGCCAGCTATCTTGCTGGGCAGACGAATATCATCATCAAGACCCGGTTTCACGAAAATATTTCCACCATTGAAATCGCCCGGGAACTGGGCTGCAACCCCGATTATCTCGGTCGGATCTTCAGAAAGCAGCACAAAACGACCATCACCCAGGCCATCCATACCAGACAGACCGGCCAGGCGTGCGAATTTCTATTAAACAGTAATATGAATATCAATCAAATTTCCGATCACTGCGGATTCAGCGATGCCGGACATTTCCGGCGGATCTTCAAACGGATCACCGGCCTCTCCCCCCGCGAATACCGGGCGTCGCGTTCAAAGATTCATGTGAATACTCTCTAAATACCGCTCGCCACATATAAGTAAACGAATTATCCATCTGAGATATTCTCACTGTCGGTATCTCTATCGGAATCGATATCGTCTTTTAAGAAATTAGAAACAGCCAACACCGATTACGTCCTTATCCTGTTTATCCTGTAAATCCTGTCCAATTTTCTTTCTTTTTGTTGTTCTAAACTGCGAAAAAATAGCAGACAGGATTGGGCGAAGTTGTTCCAAGAACTGCCGGTTGTAAAATCAAGCGGATAAAAACTCTACGTGCCAAGACAACATTTCTTGTATTTTTTTCCACTGCCGCATGGACAGGGATCGTTTCTCCCGATCTTAGGGCTTTCACGCTTCACGGTCTGGGGGGCGGGTTCATCCAAATCCCTTTTATTATTTTCCCAATCCCATTGATTTTCCTGCAATAAAAAGTCCTGCATAAACTCCAAAATATTCGCGCTCTTGAACCTGTCCATCCTCTCCTTTTCTTTTTTGCGCAAATCTCTGATTTCTCTGAGTTCAGGAATATCCTCGTCGTAAAGAAGACACAGAGTCTCAATACTGTCTCCTATTAAATAGGCATTTTCTCTGCAGTACAGGTTCTGAAGAAATTCAATTCCCCGGCTGTCCCCGATTTCCTCAAGAGCTATTGCAAATATTTCAAGAGCTTCCGGGTCCTCCTGCTTTTCCCAGTATTCAATCGCAAGTTCATACGCCCGGGGATGTAGCAGCGTCTTGCAGATATGCATGGCCCAGTACGGATCGAGTATGGCACCGTTTTCCAGGGCCCAAAGGATTTCTTCGCGCCCCTCCGAATCCGCAGCAAACAATGCCCGACATGCCCCATCGTGAATAATCTCACTGCTGTCCGTCTCATTAATAATTCGAATCAGCACCGGAACACACGCTCGTGTTCCGATCCGGCCCAGAACCGTTACCGTATGAATATCTCCCCACGTGTAATACTCATCAGTCAGCCCGGAAATCAGAACGTCAACCGGTACGATGTCGGCAGTCTTGCGCTGCAAATATTTTGGAAAATATACCCCTGAATTTACAAGTGCTTTCTTAAGATCCCGGGAAGACACTGCCGGAGAAAAACACGGCACAAGCCATCCACGCTCTCTCATTGAGAACATAGCAGAAAACGCAAGATTCATCGCAGCGGTTTTATCCACAGCATTGAACTCATCTTTACGTTCATATACAACGTCAAGCATCCCGGAAGACATCCTGTCCAATTCATACAGATCCCGTATAGCCGGCTCCGCAGGCTCATCCGGATATCGCTGCCGAAACAATTCCCCTGCCGCCACAGATGCCATCTTCAGGGCTTCCGAAAAATCTCCATTGGCAACATATCTGCTGATACATGTAATCTCATCCGGAGATATCATCGCACCCGGATGTACGCAACTGATATAATCCAACGTCTCTTCATAATCCTCATATTCAGCATCTGCTTCCGAAAGATCTTGAGATATCTCCCTTGCTTTCAGGCTATCGGCCAATTCATTCTCAAACCTTATGTTACTGGACCGTAATAAATCAAATGCAGTGTGTATATCTCGCACATCCCTGTGCTCCAGAAGCGCGTGGAACACATACGCTTTTTCAAAAATTCTTTCTCTCTCATCCAGTGTTTTTCTGAGCAAAGTATGGAATTCCGGCTTCCGGATCTTCCCGCAATACTTCAATATCCCGCACAATTCATCTTCATCCTCGCATTTTTCAAACCGCTCAAGGATTAATTCCGCATCAACCTCAACCCCGAGTTCCCCAACAGCCGCAATGCAATTACCGCGCACAAACCCGGGTTTAGATTCAGAAAGAAAAACATCCAGCAACCTGGGAGCGCATTCCACAGCTTCGTGTTCAGAAATATACCTGCTGACTTTTGAAACAATAAAAGGGTCATTGTCCTCAGTCAACGCCGCAACCTCACTCACAAAACGATTCGGATATTTCTCGCAGATCGCAGTCATTGCCCACCTGCGCACCAGCGAATTCTGATGGTTGAGCAACCGAATATAATCATTAAAAGTCCAAATTTTCTCCATATTATTTCTCTTTCAAAAATTCATGTAAATATTCTCTAAAATAAAATCTTTCAGATTTACTGCGCTAACATCCCTTTTGATTACACGTTTGGACTTGCAAAGCGTCAACAAACACCCTTTCTGAATATTCAACTTGTCAAACACCGACCGAAAACGAACAATATTTTCAGACATTGATATTTTAGGTTTTTTAGTCACCCTGCATTCTATCGGGATCACGGTCCCGGCTTCTCTCTCAAGAATCAAATCAACCTCCAATCCGTTATGCGTCCGAAGATAATGCATTCTCGGTCTGCGTCCCCTGTTCAGAGTTGCCTTGATCAGTTCCTGGATGCAAAAATTCTCAAAAAGTGCGCCTGCCATCGGTCCATTCAGCAAACTGTCTTTTGTTTGAATGCCAACAAGGTAAGTAACCAGTCCGGAATCTGCGAAATACACTTTTGGCGCTTTGACAATGAATTGTTATATGCATACGGCAATAATTTTCAAGTCATATTTGCAATGACAATGCAAATATAACTTGTAGTGAATATCTCCACTGTCAACATTCAGTATTTTTTGACAACCACTTATGTCATTTTTTTAGATCTTTTCACTGAACTGACAAAAAATAAAATCAAGCCGATTCTTCCAGGTATGTTCTACCAGAGCACGCTTGCGTCCGGCTTCAGCCATGGCCCTGCGTTCATCCTCATGTGAGCAGTAGAATTCAACCAACTCCAGAGCCTGCTGCGGCGTATCAAAGACCGCGCATTCTTTGCCCGGCGTAAAGAGCGTACTGATTTCCGGATTATTCTGCGTAAGAACCAAACCGCCGCATACGGCAGCCTCGTAAATACGCATGGGAAGGCCGGACGGAGAATTCCCGCCCTGCACATTCAGGCATGTCCTGGCAGACCGGTACAATCCGGCAAGCTGTTGGGGATCCCAGACCGGCAGAGCGCTCTCAATACCAGCCCGCTCCCACCCCTCACCGTAAATCTGAAACCGATCCGAAAGCTGCTTTTTGAGAAAAATAATTATCTGATCCCGCAGCGCGTTTGTGCAGGCCTTGTCCGCCAGATAAAGAAAGCGAACCAGGGCCTCGCCCGAAGGATCACATTTCATGCACTCCGACTCCACCTTTTCCCAGTTGAGATTGTTGGCTTTAAGCATTTCAACAGGCGAAACACCGGGATTCTGAACGCGAAGAGCAGACAGCTGCCCGGCAAACCCAGCAAGCTCTGCAGAAAGCCGACCGCAGTCCACATGCTCAGAAACCCATTTATACGCGGCACAGATCATACAGTCCGATCCCTGCTCATCATTATCTTCTTCAGCCGGCTCTGGATAAAAACCCGGATCCACAGCCGTGGGACAGTGAAATGCAAAGGCGGCCCCAAGACGCCTGGCAGCCCGCGCCACCTCAAGATCCCATACAAAATGAAGCATCTTCGGATTGGAAAAAAACCCCCAGATCTGTTTCGGCGGCAGCACCCGGTATATCGGATGCATGGCATACCTCGGATCATCCCACCAGAAATTGATCACCGGAATATCCAGCTCATCAAAAAGCAACCGCCCTGAAGCCGGATTGTGCAGCCACCCGTAGGTATTGACATTGAAAATAAAACGGACATCCTTTTCCCGGATTTCGGCCAGTGTCTGCTCCCGGATCCGCTCATAATTCACCTGAAAGGTCTTCTCAGAAAGAGGCTCCACCGGATAAAACGACATATTATTCGGTAGCCGCAGAACTGTATAACCGAAATCCCGCTCAAGGGTCGCATGGATCTGGGAGACCCAGAGTCTGGTATGATTATAAAGGATGCAGGTCTTCATAAAACAGTCACTTATTATAAGAGATATTCAATCTTGTTTGCGGATATAATTCTTTTTATTTATTATTTGGAACTAACCTGCCTTCAACATATTGATGAACCACACCGGATATCAGCGTCTGATATGGAATCCCCATTTCAGCCGCCTTTTTCTGGATGCCTTTATAATCATGATCATACAAGCGAATTGTTATGCGCTTATCTTTTTTCAGCGTACTGACGGCAGCCCTTTTAATCTCTTCAATCTCTTTTCTGGAAGGTTTTCGAAGTGATAATTGCCCATCCTCATACGCGTCTAATATACTTTTCTCTTCCTTCGTAAATTTCATGCCGAACCTCCTGAAATTTTTTTATAATCTCTGGTAGCCTTGCGGCTTGGGATAATTGTTTTCAAGAATATAAAATCTTTCTCTGTAACATAGACGCAGCTATCAGAATAAAATCGGTTTACGCGGCGAAATTGAACGGTCTCA
>CAZGEP010000224.1:0-5628 GCA_964524955.1 uncultured Planctomycetota bacterium
CAACTCAAGCCATCTTCAACTTATCCCACAAACTTTGGGACGTTATCAAAATTTTTTCGTACATGTGAGGTACGAAGGAAGCAGGCTGAATCCTTTCTGGGGCCAGAGTCGGTTGGCGATGTAGAGCGTGTTTTTTTCTTTATCCGCGTCGTTGGTCAGGGAATCATTCAAGGTCCTGAATGCGGGGTGCAGTTGTTTTTGCGGCATGGTAAAGCAGAAGGCTTCTGCCATTTGCGTTTGGGTTTGTCCGGATGCGCCGGCATAGAGCATGGCCATGGCCGTGGAAATACTGTGCGGAGAAAAAAACAAGTTTCCCTCTTCGCTGTTCAGCTGTTTATACAGTGAAATCGCGAATGTATTGTTGTTTTCAGCCAGTTCTTTTGTTACGGATTGGTCCCCGGAAAAAACAGCGGTTGGAAGTACAAGTAAAAGAAGAAAAAATAAAAACAGGATACCCTTTCGTGATTTCATTAAACCCTCCATAACAAAAGTGTTAACATTTTGAATCCGTGTGCTGTGAATTTCACTCTTTAACAGCATCAATCTTATAGACCCTGCCCTTGCAGCACAAGATTAAATTTTTGTCAACAGCAAGATACTGAGCAATACCGGGATGATCCTTGAGCAGACGGAAGTATTCTTTGCTAAGGAATTCAATCCAGATCAGGTCGTTTTTCATGGACTCCCTGTACTCGCTGTCCTGCCAGATTCTGTTTTTCAGAAAAAAGGTCTTATCGCCCACATGTTTTATTTTCAACCGGGAAATACCGAGTTTCTTTTTCAGGTCCTGGTTTGTGCGTCCGAATACCCGGACCGGCCCGCTTAAAGCCCGCAGGCTTTTTGCCTGTTTGTATGCGCCGGCTCCTTTGCTCATGTCCTGGGCCACACGGCCTGTACTTTTTTCTTCAAAGTCGCGGGTCTCACTACGAGCCACCTCATCCACTTTTCTGCGCAGCGTTTCCCGTGTCGCGTGAGGCAGTTCCGTGTTATCATCCACGACCAGAAATGAGGTATACGGCGTTACAATTCCGTATTTTGTTCCCAGCCGGGTGACTTCGTTTACCAGTTCCCTGTTTTTACCATGCAGACGGATCTGATCGAGCAGATAGCCGATTTTTCTTGTTGCCCAGAGCAGGGGCATGAAATCCGCGCTTTTTCGGCGACCGAAATCTACTGTGTGAATAAATTCTTTCTCGGTTCCGGATGTCTTGCCGGAGATCGTCAGCGAGGTCTTTCCGTCCTTTTTGTATCGTCCGAAAAGGACCATCTGGGAGCCTTTGAAAATGTCCGGAATTTGTTTTGGGAAGATATCATAGATGTCAGCCGCTGAACAGGAAATGTTGATGTCCGCAAGCACCGGACTGGAGACCTTTTCATACAGGCCGGAAACTTTGACTTCAATATCTTCCTCAGGCGTGACATATTCGCGAACCCCGCGTCCCTGTTCAGCCAGGCGATCCAGCAGTTTGGTGTTGACATCATAGCCGACACCGAAAACAAAGGCACGGGCCTGAGTCTTATTGGAATCGTTGAATCCCTGGAGTATTTTATCGATATCGGTTATGCCCACGGTCGGGCGACCATCCGTCAGAAAGAGCATCATGGGAAGATTGCTGGTGGACTCAAACATTTTCAGTCCCTGGCGAAGGGCTTCATCCATGGCGGTTCCGCCGCCGGCTTCGAGCTCAGCAACAAATGAGAGGCCGGCTTTGATGTTTTCTGCTGATGCGGGCACCATTTTGTTTTTGAACGTGCGGGTACCGGTGCTGAACGCGAGAATACTGAACCGGTCATTGGGCTTGAGTTTGGACAAACAGTATTTGAGCGCAGCCCTGGCCTGTTTGATTTTATCATCTTCCTGCATGCTGCCGGATTTGTCGAAAACGAATACAATGTCCCTTGCCATAACCTTCTTTTGCTTGATGTTCAGAGAGGGAGAGGCCATGAGCATGAAATACCCGTCTTCGGAATCATTCGGGTGATGTGTAAGCACGTTTATACCGATTTCCTTCTCATCATTTGTCCAGTACAGTTTGAAGTCTTTATCCGGAAGCATATTTCGGGCTTCAAATCCCGCAGTTGCCGAGATTTCATTTGTGCGGATTACGTCAATGTCATGGGTAGGGGAATAGATGTTTTTCAAGCCCTGGTCGGACTGGATTTTTACACGAAGAGATACATTCTGAATCGTCTTGTTTGCCTCAGGCATGGCGGAGCGCAGCGGATAGATGTATTCATGCAGTGTGCCGCGACGGACAATCGGGTGCTGGTAGGACAGGCGGATTTTTACGTCGCCGTTGGCCGGAATCGGGAAGACGCGAACCTTGATGGTCCGCATGTCGGAAAATTCGAGCAGGCCCGGGTCTTTAATCTTACGAACAATATCTTCATAGAACTTCCGAGCTTTGGCGGCATCCAGGAGTTCTCCCTTGACTTCCTTGTTGTTCATGAACATGGAAAAACGACTGACTGCCACATTCTGGGGCAGAGGAAAGAAATAGGTGCCTTCCAGCTGACGGGGGTTGGGATTGTGAAAGACCGCTTCCACTTTTGTGGAAACCGCCTGATTGGTAATTGTAATTTCCGCCTTGTGGGATTTCGTGATGATGGGTTGCCGGGAGGACCGGCCTGGCCGTGGTAAAGGCATGGGCTCCTGCGGAACAATAATTCTGCACGCAAAAGAAATACCAGTGATCAGTAAGAAGAGAAATGCAAATGACAGACACGTCCGGGTTTTCATCATATCCTCCCTTGGTTGGCAGTGAGAAAGCTGAAAATGCTTCTTTTATTAATATGACGTGAAAACCCTTGCCCGGTTTTAGTTTTATTTAAAAAAAATTGAATCCATGAATAGGGATCTACGACTATTTTATATCTGACTCATATTGTTTCATTACAGCGAGTTCTCGGGGAAGGTGTTGTTCCCAGGGCTCCCAGTTGATCCATTCGCCGCTGAGAAATCCCTGGTAATTAAGTTCGAGTAGCCGCTTGACTGCGGTTATGTGGTCAATTTCACCCTCTCCGACAGGGCACATATGAAGATTTTTTTCTGGAAAATGGCCGTCATGGAAATGGACATGGGTGATCCATTTGCCAAGAATGTCAAAGGTCTCATCCATGGTTGCCAGACCCATCCGTACCGGATGCATGATATCGCAGTTCACTCGGATATTCGGGTGGTCACAGCCCTGTATGACGGCGGCCACATGGTTGGGATCGCACCAGGCGTCGTGGGTTTCAAAGCAGATGGTTACGTTGTGATCGGATGCAAATTCGGCAACATTGCACAGTGTACGAACAACATTATCAATGGATTCCTCCCGGGTCTTGTCCTTGGGGATCTGACCACCGAACACGCGAATGCATGGAGCATCCAGGTCTGCAGCCAGCTCAATGGCCTTACGGGCATTGTCTGCATTTTCAGCTTCTTCATCCACCAGGGCAAACCGGCAGGAGGTGGCGATGCAGCAGATGTCGATTCCCTTGTCTGCGGCATTTTTGCGGGCGTTCTGACGAACGGTTTTGTCCGAATCGGTCTCAAGGCCGTGCTTGTGTTTGGCGTCAATGCGGATTTCGATTCCGTCGTACCCGTATTTCACTGCTGCGTCAAGGGTCTGATCAATGGATAATTCCGGAGTCGAAAACGTCATAAATGCATATTTCATGGGATACTCCTGGTAAATTAGTTGATTTCCACAGCCTGGCCGGTTTCGGATGATTTGTAAATACCATCTGTGATCTTCTGAACAACCAGTGCGTTTTCCAGGGATGTCCGGGGCTGTCTCCGTTCAAAGACCGCGGCTGCAAAGTCTTCCAGAAGCCTTCTGGGAACCGCGGCAAAGGTATCCTTTCCATCCCAGATTGCCTCTTCAACACAGCCTTTCTGGGGGTCGGCTTTGAAGAAACGGATTCCCTGCTTGATCCATGGTACCATAGGCAGGTCCAGGGAGCCTTTCTCCCCGTTAATCTGCCACGTACCGCTTTGTTCAAGAGTTGTATATTCACCGCGTTCAAAGTTCATGATTCCGCCGTCCTTGAACCGGATAACGGCAGAAACCTGGGTTTCTGCGTTGGATTCATCGACAACGTGACCTTTGAAGTCTTCGGGGATCTGCCAGACCCGACCATACACGGATACCGGCTCCGGGCGCCAGTCCAGGATTCCGAGCAGGTAATCCATATCATAGCATCCCCAGTTGGCCAGGACGCCACCGCCGTTGACGTGTTTCTGCAGTCGCCAGGACGGGGGAAGTGTTTCCGGTTTTTCCGGGGCCGGACTGAATGCGCTGCAGCGGATGGAACGGATGCGTCCAAGATTACCTTTACGGATAAAATCCGAAGCAACAAAGGCATTCTCCAGAAAACGCATTCTGGAGGAACAGCAACCGACCGTCAGATTGCCGCTTGCGCTGATCATTTTTTCCACTTCCGATACGCACATGCCCACGGGTTTTTCGGTCAGCACGTGTTTGTTGTTTTGAAATGCGCTGAGTGCCAGTTTCAGGCGAACACCGGCCGGAAGTGCCAGGACCACGGCTTCAACATTAGCACTTTCGATCAGCGCATCACCGCTCTCAAAGGCATTTTTGACGTTTAATTCTTCGGCCAGTGAGCTGGCGGCTTCTTTGTTGATGTCCGCCAGTGCGGTCAGATGAATCTTGTCGGTTTCCGCAGCTGCCTGGGCGTGCTTCTTTCCAATAACGCCGCAGCCGATAATACCCAGATTCAGAGGTTTCATTTATGAACTCCTGATCGTGTTGCCTTTTATTCAATACCAAAGGGAGAAAACCCGGCTCCCGTGCCCTTGCCGCAGAGACGGAGCAGGGTACTGGTTGCGTAACAGGTCACCCGCGTGGTTACATATTCCAGCGATGTACCGCCGAAGATGCCGCCTTCGTCTTCCTCGTCTTCTCCGCGGAATCCACCGTTGGCCATTTTGTCATCCGAATCCAGTACCTGAAGGCTGAGCAGGTGTTTTTCAAGGTTGGGCTCAATCCAGTCGCTGTAATCCCTGCCTGTGACCCGTCCTATATCCATCAGGTTGTTGGCCTGAATGGGGAATGCGCAATAGGGGCGTTCCTGTGGTGCATTGTCCTGAATCCACTCCGCGTACTTCAGGCACGCATCCAGATACCTGGCATCATCGGTTGCCATGTGGGCTGCCAGCAGCACTACCACAACGCCATCATCATTTCTGAGTTTGTATTTTTCCACATCGCTGTCTCCGCGACCTTCGTGGTGATTGGCCGGGGGCGGGGGAGCGGATTCCGGATTCTTTCTGTACATAAAAGATCCGTCGTCGTTCTGGGTGTCCAGGCAGAAGTCTGCTGCCCAGATCAGACCGGGCAGGTATTTCTTGTCGCCGGTCTTCTTGTATATGTGCCAGAGGGGAATGGCTGTACACTGGGCCATGGTAATATCTTCTTCGTTAAATTCAATGCTGACTTCGGGGTCAAGAATCGCTCTCCAGGGCAGACCCTTTTCTTCCGTAAAATTAGAGACCAGGAAATCGCAGTAGGCCTGAGCCCTTCGGAAATGGGTGTCTTTTTCTGTTGCAGCATCCAGCATCATCAGTCCGGAAGCCGCCTGAGCACCATCCAGCATGCCGGCCCACTTGAGCTGGGGGGT
>CAZGEP010000225.1:0-5612 GCA_964524955.1 uncultured Planctomycetota bacterium
AAGGAGAAACAATAGAAAAGGCATTCTCCTTTCGTTATAATTTAATGGACCCTACAACCATTTTATAACAGGAGAATGCCTTATGAAGAGTAATTATATTCAACCGAATTTCAAAGGCCAGACATTTTATATTGGATTGGATGTTCACAAAAAAAGCTGGGCCGTCTGTATACGAATTCAACGAGTTGTTGCGGAAAGATTTACGATGAAACCCAGCCCCGAAGAATTGCTGGGCCATCTGAATAAGAAATATCCGGGCGGACGCTACAAGAGCGTCTACGAGGCAGGTTTCTGCGGGTTCTGGATACACCGTAGACTTACAGAATCAGGAATTGAGAATATCGTGGTTAATCCGGCTGATATAGGCACGACCCAAAAAGAGAAAGACCGCAAAACCGACCGTGTGGATGCTGGTAAATTATCCCGTGAACTGGAGTCTGGTAAATTGGAACCGATTTATATTCCTTCTGAATCTTTGGAACATATTCGCTCATTGTGGCGTCTGCATTACAAATAAGATGCCAGGCAGTTACAGTGAAAAACAGGATAAAGATGCATTTACATTTTTTGGGGATTGAACTGCCTCAACATAGCATGGTTAAATCGTGGAGTGGTCCTTTCTTGAGGTGGATAGAAGCGCTTGACATTGATTTCTATGAGAATCAATATTTCGTTTCTTGTGTTGAGCAGATCCGCTTTTTTAAGAACCAGCTCAAATTATTTTCCCCATTGACAAATTCCCAATTGCGGGTATAGTTATATGTGAATGAACGCTCACTCACATATAATGGAGTGGTTATTATGGCAAAACCTGCAGTGAAACTGGAACGGATTGAACGCGAGGCAATGCGCCTTTTTGGTGAAAGAGGGCTTGCCGCAGTGACAATCAAAGATATTGCATCCGCAGCAGACGCGGCCGAAGGTGCGTTGTACCGGCATTACAGTGGCAAGGAGGATATGGCGCTGAAGCTTTTTCAGCGGGAGCTGGGGCGGTTCGGAAGCGAGATCAGCACAATACTCACTCATGCCGATCGATCACCCGAAGAGCGTATGAAAGATGCGATCCAGGCCTTTTACCGCTTTTATGACCGCGATCCTGTGGTGTTTAACTTTATCATGCTTTCGCAGCATAACTTTCCGTCCAGGGATCTGATTGAGCAGGACCGGAATCCGAATGACCTGGTCGTGGATTTTATCCGGCAGGGGATCGCAGCGAAGCGTTTTAACAGCGATCATCCGGAGGTGACAGCCTCAATTGTATATGGAATGGTTCTCCAGCCTGCAATCATGCATGTCTACGGCAGAATAACAGGCCGGCTTTCCGATTATACTGAACTGGTTTATAACGCCTGTCTGAGGGTTTTGAAAAATGATTAGATTTTTTCTCTGCATTGCAATGATTTTTCCGGCTGTAATGACCACCGGGTATGCCATGGAACTGCTGCCGTCTTTTTTGCAAAAAGCAGTGTATCTCAGCGGAAAGACTGTACAATTCAGTCTGCCCCTGATATTTTTGTATTGGATTGGACGCACCAGTGAACCGGACCGCAGAGAGCGCAGCAGCCGGATTGCAGAGGGGGTTGTCTTTGGTCTGCTGGTTGTCGGGTTGATGGTTCTGCTGGTTGAGTTTCTGCTGCCACGGGAGTGGTTTGAGCAGGCAGGGGCTGCGATCCGGGAAAAGCTGACTGGCATGGACATGTTTGATCCGTTTCGGTACGCGATCCTCGGTGTGTTTTATGCAATGATTCATTCGCTTCTTGAAGAATATTACTGGCGCTGGTTTGTCTTTCGACAACTGGGCAGTCGTATTAATGGGGTAGCGGCTGCGGTTCTTTCTGCGGCGTCATTTACCGTGCATCATGTGATCATTCTGGGTGTGTATTTTGAATGGAAGGTGGTGCCCGCAGCCCTGATGTCTGCCGGGGTTTTTCTGGGCGGTTTGTACTGGGCCTGGCTTTATCACCGGACCGCCAGACTGCGTGAGGTGTGGATCAGTCATATGATTGTGGATGCCGGTATTTTTGTGATCGGATACCGTTTGCTCTTTGGAGGGGTATAATGCTTGCTGAACAAATACTGCGTCATTCAAATGACACAGAACGGGTTGCGCTGCAGGTTAAGAGAGACGGGAGTTATGTTCGGTATACGTATTCTCAGGTCTGGAAAACCGCATGCGCTGCGGCAAGAAAACTCCGGGACGCTGGGGTGGAGGCTGGAACCCGGGTTGCGCTTTTTGCCGAGAATTCTCCCGAATGGGTGATTGCCTATCTGGCGATTCATTTGAGCGGGGCGACCGTAGTCCCGCTGGACGCGCAGTTCGGGGCGGATGAACTGACCAACCTGCTGTCCTTTGCCGAAGTCAGGCATGTAATTACAGATCAGGCGCATCAGGAGCTGATCAACGAGACGGTACCTGATCTAACATCCTTTCTGCTCGAGGGACAGACAGACAATATTCTCAATGACTCGGGTGGCGAAGATATAACATTGGAAAAGATGCGGGACGAGGATATTATGTCCGTGATCTTCACCTCCGGAACCACAGGCGCACCCAAGGGGGTTCAGCTTACGCGCGGCAACATCTCCAGTAATATTCAGGGCATTCTCAAGGGTATTAAAATAACGTCGCGGGACAACATCCTTTGCGTGCTTCCGCTTCATCATGCGTACGCGAGTACGGCTGGTGCGTTCTCCATTCTTTCCGCAGGCGGGACCCTGACATTTGCGCCATCACTCAAAGGGGCGGAAATTCTTCAGACCCTTCGCGAAACAGGAGTTACGATTCTCCCGGGTGTGCCGCGGCTCTTTACACTTCTGCTTCAGGGTATTGATGCCAGAATCAAGGCAGCCGGTCTGGGAACACGCATGCTGTTCGGCGTGCTCCTGTCTGTATCATCACGAATTCGCGCTCTGTGCGGACTGCGTCTGGGCAGGCTCTTTTTCAGAAAAATTCACAAGCAGCTGGGCTCCCGGTTCCGTTTCTGCGTGAGTGGCGGCGCCCGGCTGGAGCCGGGCGTATCTTCCAGACTCATGGATATGGGAGTGCTGATGCTCGAAGGGTACGGTCTGACCGAGACTTCGCCTGTGATCTCCTTTACGCCGCTTCATCGGCCCCAGCCTGGCAGCGTTGGAAGGTCGCTGCACAATATCGAGGTGCGGATTGATCAGCCCAACGAGAAGGGGGAGGGGGAGATCTGCATGCGCGGTCCCAGCCTGATGAAAGGGTATCTGAAAAATCCGGATGCCACAGCTGAGGTGATACGCGACGGATGGTTTCATACCGGAGATCTGGGCTATGTGGATGCGCACAACATGATTTTTATTTCCGGCCGGGCTAAAGAAATTATTGTGCTGCCATCCGGGAAGAACATTTATCCTGAGGAGGTTGAACAGCACTATCTCAGCGATACTCTGATCAGTGAGATCTGTGTGCTTCAGAAAAACGATGCCTCCGGCAATCCCGGCGGCCTTCAGGCAGTAGTCTATCCGGAAATGGATGAGCTGCGCGAACGGGGCGTGACCAAACCTCGACAGCGGATACAGGCGGTGCTGGCGCACGTGGGGGCGAACCTGCCCAGTTATATGCGTATCAATGACCTGGTGCTGGTAGACGAACCCCTGCCCCGGACACGGCTGGGTAAGCTCAGACGCCATCTGGTCCAGAGAATAGCTGAAGAAAAGACTTCTGACAATGATATGGCCGTGCCTGAGATGAGTGCTGAAGATCGGGAGCGGATGGAAATGCCGGTGTCACAGAAGGTGTTGGCTCGTCTTGCCGATATTCTCAGAACCGACAAGCCGCTTCAGCCGGACCATGATTTTGAGATCGATCTGGGAATGGACTCCCTGATGCAGGTGCAGGTGTTGACCATGCTCGAAGACGAATTCGGATTGGAAATATCGGATGAAGATGCTGCAGAGATGCGTACGGTCCGATCCCTGCTGGAACGGATTGTGGCATCCGGAGTGCAGGGGCAGGGAAAGAAAACAGACTTGACCTGGCGCGCGAAACTCAACGAACCGACAGAGAAACCGCTGGAAGAGCGATTCAACCTGACTCCGGGAACGGTTCGGCTGTGGTTGTTCAATGCCCTCAGAAAGATCGTAGGGCTTCTGATCCGCATTTGTTTCCGGATTCGTCTAAGGGGGCTGGAGAATATTCCGGAAAAAGGGCCGGTCCTGATTTGTCCCAATCACCAGAGCTATTTGGACGCGGTCGTTCTCTACACACAGTTGCCCACACGGATTATCAATCAGATTTTCTTTGTATCCCTGACTGAAATATTTGCCGGTCCGCCGCTCTCCTGGTTTATACGGCCTGGCCGTGTGATTATCACAGGCGGCGCGCACGCTCTGGTCGAAACGCTCAAACTGTCCGCAGACGCATTGAACCGAAAGAATATTCTCTGCATCTTTCCCGAAGGGGGGCGCTCCACAACCGGTGAACTTATGGAACCGCGTCCGGGTGCCGGAATTCTGGCCTGTGAAACCCGTGCGCCCGTGGTACCGATCTGCATCCAGGGAGCGGACAAAACCTTGTCTCCGGTTCACCCGGGCTTTCGATTCTGCAGAATTGATATCACAATCGGAAAACCCTTTGAACCGCCGCAGACAGAGAGCTGCACAGAAGAGCAGTACAACCAGGTCATCCGGCAGTGGACGGATTCGATTGTGGAATTGAAAGAGCATTAAACAGATAACAGCTTTTTTGACAGGATCTACAGGATTGACAGGATAAAAAAATGTATCAAGCGGAGATCGCCGAAGGCATGTTTTTGGTCTGCCCATCGGCAGGACATGACACAAATGACGCGAACGGAATCGGGTGAGTCATGAAGAAAAAGATTGTTATCACCGGTATTACCTTAACTATGCTTATTATTATGCATCTTACGCCTGGCTGCATAATGATAGGGTATCACGATAATTTTGAATATGTTCTCGCCGGTGAGAAATCAAAAGGAACGTTTATTCCTGACCTTAATATTAGAGATAACACCCAACATATTCCCTTTCTGCTGTTTCGGATTGATATCGACAGGCTTCCTCACAGCTTTGTCATGCGCCATCGTGATCATTCATACGAGGAAAAACACAAAGACTTTAATTCTTTTGTTGTCGAAAAACTATATATCCAATTTGAAGATGGAACGCGCATTGACTGCATAGACCCATCTTTACCCCAGGAAGAACGAATATTTGAGATTAGCCTGCGATATGAAGAAGTTTTTGAAGGAATAATAACAAAACGTATGGATTTTACTGTCCACATTGCAGGGATGTCTATAAAAAAAGACGGAACAGTTGTTCCGTTTAGGAACACAGCGCGATATAAATACAAAGGTAAAAAAGCAACATTATTTACGATAGTCCACGAGATTGTATCTTGTTGATGAGTGAATTTATTTCGGAATTATACCTGGGAACGGCCGTTTATTTTTGAGACAAAATAATACGTGAGTGTAAAGAAAACAATTATATTTACCAGTAACAGAGTGAGATTCAAATGAAACCCCGCGTATTTACCAAAGGATTTAACGCATTGCTTGTGACCCAGTTTTTGGGCGCTGCCAACGATAACCTGCTCAAGCAGCTGATCGCACTTCAGCTGG
>CAZGEP010000226.1:0-5610 GCA_964524955.1 uncultured Planctomycetota bacterium
TCCGAAGAAAAGAAAAAAACTTAATTGACGTGTTTATTTTATTGCAGTCACTTAGTATCCTTTGTGATGCGGATATCTTGGCTTGACGGAGTGAGCGAACCGCTGGGGTGATTATGCACTAGCACTACAGACGATGCATTAATCAGCAGCAATCGTTTAGCGATCTCTCCTGGAAAGACACTCGCACAGTTATGTGTGCCTTCGCTGACTCGAAAGAAAGACATGATGCGATTTTGCCCGTTAAGAGCAACAGCCCACATTGTTTCAATCGGGCCTATTGCTCCGGGCTGGTTTTTAATGAACTCAAAGATTCTTTCCGGGCAGGACATTGCCATCCTGTCCGGCACAGTCCGGGTCCGGTAGCGGATGCCGGTACACTCGTAGATTTGCATTTGGATTCCTCCTTGATAAAATTGTGGATTGATAAATTAATTGCCCGCAGCAAAGCAGGCAATCACTCTTAACGGCGTCAGGCGTAGACAGGCTTGGATAGCGGGTTTAAGAGTAATTAAGTGAACGGAGTAAGATTTACGCGACGGAGTTTTACGGAGCTGTATTCAGACCAGCTCGACAATAACGGAACTCGAAGTTCGTTTGATAATACGCGATATTGTCTGGACACCCTGAAATACAAGAGAGTTTTTAGCGATGCTGGCAATACGCTTACCTTTATATTCGACCGATCTTTCTGCGACAGTGAGTTGCTGTCCTTTTTGAATATCATCAGCACAGGCATCGTTATAGCGAAACCCAACCAGTGTACTTGTTTTAATAGGCTCACCAAATTCCCGCATGGATTCAACCTGAATCTTTCTGCTCCACGGCACCTGCAGGAACATTCTGCCTTCGATAATAACCGCCTGAAACGTCCCATTGGGGGCAAGGCTCTTTCCGATTTCAGCACCGTCATGCCTGACACTGTAACGGTAAACCGTGACCTCACCTTCAACCGTCTCGCTTGCTTTTACGGGCACCAGTCTCGTATTTGAACCGGACTGAGATTTGATCGCAATCAGGTAATCTGCACAGCAAATCCAAGGGAAAGACAGCGGATAACTTTCCCGCTCAATGGACTTCCGAGACCAGTATTTACCGCTGTACGCTGTCCAATAGTAAGAGAATGCTTTTGCAAAGTATTGCAAAAGATTTCCTGAAGCTGATCTCAGAAGAAGAGAATGGATTGTTTTTCATTTCCTGCATAGAGCAAACCATAACACTCTATTCGGTGGGATTAATAATCCGTCAGGTGGCGGCAGAAGGGGAATTATAACAAAGTATCGTGACATATTTAATATATTTAGAAATGCTTCACATCTGAAAAAGCTTCGTGATGATGTAAAGGACAGGCAAGACTGCTGGATTATGTTTGTCATTTGCAGTGTAGATGATAAAAATCCTTTCTTTCTCCGGAGGAAAGTAAGCAAAAAAAGATTGCTGGCCAAAGATGTTTTTGTGGATTACAAAAATACGAAATCCCTATCCGATATTTTAAAGCTATCGGACTTCAAGGATGATTGGACAGTTTATGAGGCATAAAAAGGACAATAGATATGCAAAACATTGAATGGCTGAGAAAACTTTATAAAAGAGCTTCCAGTGGCGTACCTATAATGACGGGAAGCAAGGTCGAATTTTCAAGGCGAATGGAAGGCCAGTATACGTACGACGGTGAAATTTACGCATATCCGGAAGTCGTTCTCTATATGCAAAAGGGACTTGGAAATCACCTCCCTGTGATGCAGAAAATGATGCAGAAAATCAACCAGCTTCAAAATGAATGCGATCCGTATACCCTGTCCTGCTTTGTATTCGGCCTTGAAAAAGACAAGCTGAGCCATGCCGGTAGAATCTTTAAAATAAGCAGTCGGATAAATGCTAATAAGGCTGTTCAGAAAATGTGCGAATTGGCCGGAACCGACCTGTCTGATAGAAAAGATTTGCTTCCGGCACTTTATCCGCCTACAAATATCTACAGCCCCAAATCCGGTGCTGGAAAAGAGGACCTCCTGATCTTCATCTGCAGAGACAGGGACAGCGTGGATATCTGTGATAAGGTCAGTGAAAAGCTGAAATACCGGTCATATAAACGGACATTCTGGATTTACCTGAACGACGGAGAAAATATCGAATGCGAAAATCATCGTGAACGTATCAGAAGAGAACAAGGTAATGAAACTTCGAATTGATACTCGTATAATCCAACTCGAATCATACGTGTTTTATTCTTTTCTGCAATTTTTTCAATCAGTTCTTATCACCGAAGGCGAATCAAAGACATGGCTTCGGCGGCAGTGGTTTTACTGAACAACTACAGAAAAAAAACAGTGGATTATCAAGTTAAGGAATTTGTTTGGCTGCCCACTCAAGGACGTATGTTGCCATCTTCAATGCGGTTTGCCATTGTTCTTCCGTAACGGGTTCGTCAGGTCCGGGATATCTTCCCTCAACAGCATATTCGGTTAAAGCAACAGCATTTCGAACATCATCAGTAAGTGATATGCCAGAGGACTGGAGACGATTTGCTAATTCGGAAAGATCGTGAATAAAAGGGAATGAACCGATATGATGAAGAAGAGTTGCCTTAAATGACTTTTCTGCACATTGCTGTGCATGATAGCAGAGATCTTCGAGGTATGCACCTTCTATTTGAGTTTGAGCGATTGCCAGATCTGATTTTGCTCGATTCAGCCATTCACGGGGAGAGTCAGGAGGAAGTCGTTCAGGCTGCATAGAGTGACTTTCCCTCCCTTAAAGCTGCTGCTACGACAAGTGCGGAACTCTGAGAGAACCTTTTCAGGTCTTCCGGTGTTGCGACTACGACATCTACAGCTCTGCCAACACCGATTAATTGCTGATAAATCTGTCCGGCAACTTCACGCCGGCTCTTGCACTGTTTGACAACCAGGATGTCAATGTCACTGTGAGAAGAGAACTCACCACGAGCTGCTGACCCGAAAAGTATGACCTGCTCAGGGTCTACAGATGATACGATGCGTTTAACGATTTCATCAACGCATTCAGCCAAATCTTTATTATCTGTGGTAAACCGTTCCATAAATTAAATAGTACACCATAATTACAAGCCTGTCAAGTTGATTTTTCAGCTTGGTAAAATAAAGAAGCTTATTTTACAATACATATGCGCAACCTTTTTCGACCTTCTGTAATGAAGCAGGCATTTTCAGATATATGTATTATATTCCAAATTTTTACAACAAAACCACGTCTATTCTGCATTAGATTTATGCGGGATTATTGTCTCTTCATCCTGTATTAGAAATTACTTGACCGGGAGGTGAATATTATGGATATGGGAATGGAAAATGGCTCCGGAGGTACAGGATTTTTTGAGTCCGGATTCTGGAAGGGGTTTTATTTGTACAACTCAATTATTGGATGCCGCCATGAGATGGAAGCGGAGATTACTTTTAAATACGGTGACCTTTCAGGAAAGGGAAAGGACGGCATCAGTCATTTTATCCTTTCCGGAATCTATGATGCTGACACCTGTACCTGCATCTTTGATAAGATTTATCCGTCACATACTATTCTTTATTCCGGCATTGTCAGGGGAAACTGCATCCATGGAAACTGGTACGGAGCACCGGGCACTTCAGGTAAATTCCGGTTTTACAGAAAAAGCATTGATCTGCCGGGACGGCTTGCGGAAAAGAAAGGATTGCGGGTTCACGGATCAAATGTGCGCTGCAGGCGTCAGCACTTCCGTACAGAAAAACGGCAGCCGTTCTCGCGCACAGAATTTTTGAATTAAAGGAGTTGGATATGCTGACAGAGGTGATCAGTACTGACAGTTCGTATCAGCTGAAACTGTTTTTTGAGCTGGGCAATCCGTGCTTCTCAGATACCTTTGAGCTGCAGAATATGCTGTATTATGCCATAAAACACAATGCGGCTCAGTGCGCGGATTTTCTTCTGAGCAACGTCGGCAGAGAGCACGGGCTGCATCTTAAGGAAACGCTGTTTTATCGCGATAAATCCGGCGGTTCACGGGGAATTCGTCCGATTCTCCACCTGGCTGCTGAAATCAGCGGAAAAGAAACAATGAAAGTTCTGCTTAAATATTTCCAGGACCGGGTCAAAGAGTGGGATAGAAAAGGAATGACTGCGGTCCACTACGCTGTAGAAACAAGAAATATCGGCACACTCGAAGCATTGGCGGCACATGGTGCGCCGCTGTATTCCGTTGATTTCAACCGAAGATCACCTGTGCGAATTGCTGTTGAAAAAAGATATTGGGACGCGGTCTGCGTGCTGATCAAGTACAGGGCTGACATGAGCACATTCAGCGATAATGGCGACACCCCCCTGCACGATGCGGTCTGGAGGTACAACTATGGTATGGTCGAGGAACTACTGAAGAGCTGGCCTGATATAGATATTGAGAATGACCACGGGGCAACCCCCCTGATTTATGCAGTCCGGAAAAATAACATGAAGTTTATAAGACTTTTGGTTGAACACGGTGCAGATATACACCATGCAAACAAAAATGGAGAAACACCACTGTCACTCGCGCAGGTAGAGGCCGCGGAATTTCTGAAAGCGTATGGTGAAAGAGAAGAAACCGAAGGCGCGGGGATACAGTAAAAGATAAAAAAGATTTAACACCGAAACAGTCAAAATATACGAAATAAGTTCACGTACACGTATTTTTGATTTTAAATTCAACATCCACCTCAAGAGCACTCAGTAAGGCTAACATGCCATCAATGCTTTTTTTGTAGTTTGTCTGGTCAAGAAGTCTGATCAGTTGGGAGGGGGATGTGTGAAGCCTGCGGGCAATTTCTCTTTTTGTGGAATGGCTTTTCTTGACTGCCTTCTGGGCGGCAATCGTCAGTTTATAAAGCGTAAGGTTGTTGATCTCTTTGGGATCTCTATTGTATTCAAGAATATCATCAATGTGAAGAGTTTCCTCTGCGCCTGATTTCAGTTCACAGGTAAATGCATCATTTCCTAATTCTTTATCCGGATATGCTTTTACAACAGGGTTCGCAGACGTTGGCGGGATTTCCAATTTCCAGTACGGAAATACAAGACTTCTTTCCGAGGTTGTTATTTCAAACTGTTTTTTGTGATTGTTAATTTTGACTTTTTTTATCTTCATAGCTTTCCCTTTCGCTTAAGCTCAGAGATATATTTCACCGCTTTATCAATGTCACTCTTGGAAGTTCCTGTTTTCATTGCGCATGAATTTTCTAAATCATATTTCAAAATAAATTTTCCATCTTTGTATACATGTACATGCCAGGGAGAATGATCTCCTTTTTTCATATTAAAGATGTAGCCTCTGTGTTTTATTTTTGGCATTACTTAAGTTTTTAATCAAGGGTTTCAAGTTACCTGTATATATAGTACCACGTATGATAATACTTGTCAAGCATTTTGTTTTTTGAAGTCTATGCAGTTCATCCCGTCAATCCGGTCGATTCAGCCTGAGGCGGACCAAAAGCATGCCTGCGGCGACCTGTCCAGACTCTCTGTATTTGTGTTTAAAATATATGGGAACGCTAAAGACGCAATAGACGCTATGAAAAACCGGCACGGCCGCAACCCGTCTTCACCCGGCCTGTCCGGGTGATCCAGAATGAA
>CAZGEP010000227.1:0-5530 GCA_964524955.1 uncultured Planctomycetota bacterium
GCAGAGCCTTATAAATTCTCACCAGCAGAGCTGGTGGATTACGGGGTTATTTAGAAATATCCCTTGCATACAATCACGCCGAAACATATAATCCGGGGCCACATTGAAACTCACTTTTTTTGAGGTATTCTCATGCCGGAAGAAAAACTCACTATTCAGACCCAGTGCACGCGAACCAAGTCGATCCTTGATTACGAACGGGACCGGTTTGAATCCCAGATCCGTTTTTCCGAATTTCTCATTTCCAGAAACACGACCAAAGCAGCGTCATGGAAACGACTCATTGCCCGGGCGTCGGAGCGGGTACAAAAGTCGCTTGTTTCCGGAAACGTATCAGACGTCACCCAGGCCGTCCGCGCAGCCGAAGAAATCCTGACCCCTGTTGCCAAAGAAGCAAAGACCTATACTGTCTATGCTGCAGCCCACGCCCACATTGACATGAACTGGATGTGGTCCTGGCCGGAAACCGTGAACCTGACCAACGACACCTTTACCACGGTTCTTCGTCTGCTTGAGGAGTTTCCCGAATTCCGCTTTTCACAGAGCCAGGCATCGGTTTACAAAATTGTCGAACGCTTCAACCCGGACATGCTCAAGACAATCCGCAGATACGTAACGGACGCTGGGAAGTCACTGCCAGCCACTGGGTGGAAGGTGACAAAAACATCGCCGGTTCTGAATCCCTGTGCCGTCATCTACTCTACACCCGCAAGTACATAAAAGAACTCTTCGGTCTGGAACCCGAAGACGTACCCGTGGACTGGTCTCCGGACACCTTTGGACACGCGCACACAGTCCCGCTCTACCTGACCCGGGGCGGCGTCAAATACGTCTACCTCCACCGTCCTGGCAGACACACAGAGCCTCAGCCGAGGCCGCGCGCCTTTTGCTGGCGGTCACCTGACGTCAGTGAAGTGCTGGTCAAGAATGACATGAACATCGGATACAACGGCATCATGCGTCCGGATCAGATCGAACGCTCCATCACAATGTTTACGCAGGACAATGGGCTGAAATTCGGTCTCTTTGTTTACGGAGTGGGTGACCACGGCGGCGGCCCGACCCGGCGGGACCTGATGGTGAGAAGGGATATGGACTCCTGGCCTGTGTATCCCGCCATCAGGTGTGCATTCGTTCGCGAGTTTTTTGAAGAGCTTGACAAACACCGCTCCAGGCTGCCGGTCATTGACAATGAACTCAACTTTAAATTCTCCGGTTGCTACACGACCCAGTCCCTGATCAAGAAAGCCAACCGCTTCAGTGAAAAGAAACTGGCAGATGCTGAAAGCGCTGCAGCTGCGGCCTGGATGATTCCGGGCAGAAAGTACAACAGCAGCGGATTTGAAAAAAACTGGCAGGACGCTCTCTTCACCCACTTTCACGACATCCTGCCCGGCTCCGGAGTCCACGATACGCGCACATACACCCACGGCATGTTTCAGGAGATCATGTCCTTTACATCCATTGAAGAAGCGGAATCCCTGCGCGCCCTGGCCGCGCAAGTGGACACGTCCGCGGCAGAACGTGAAGCCCCCAACGACATGCCCCCCGCACTTTACCCGCGCGCCATGGGGGCAGGCATCGGGTTCAATACCGGAGAAGGCAGCATCAGCCAGTATGGATTCGGAAAAGGGTCTGACCGGCGGGCATTCATCATCTACAATCCGGTTGCACATGAACGAACGGATGTTGCCCAAGTCCTGGTCTGGGATCCGGGATGGGGATGGGAGCAGAGAGACATTTCCAGGATTCCGTTCCGGGTCAAGTGTCCGGACGGCTCTGTGATTCCTGCACAGTTTCTCGGCAAAGACACATACTGGTCCCATGAGTTTGTCCGTCTGGCCTTTCCGGTCCGGGTACCGGCACAGGGATACAGTCTCTACATTGTTGAAGAGGGGACAGCCCCTCAGGCATCCAAAGCAGCTAAAACCAATGCCCCCTGCCGGCATTATGCGAACCCGAAAGACAGACGCGGCAGAGAAGGATTGGATAACGGACTGATCCGGTTTGAAGTCGATCTGACACAGGGCGGTATTTCTCTGCTCAGAGACCTGCGAAGTAATACTGACATTATCTGTTCTGACAATCCAGTTTCTCTGCTCGAATATGGTATCGAACGCCCCAGGGGCATGTCTGCCTGGTCAATGGAACACGCAGGCGCACTCTCCGGCATGGAAGTCACCAATATCTGTCGGGGCACTGGCGGCCCGTATACAACAAGTCTGAAGGTGAGCGGCAGAATCAACAATTCAACCTTTACCATCACCTACCGCCTGAAGGCCGGTGACCCCGCTCTCTACATTGACATTGCGGGGACATGGTTTGAACGCGGCAACAGAGAAACCGGAACCCCCTTTCTCCGCGCGTGCCTGCCTCTGTCGCTTGATAAAATTAAAACCGACTATGAAATCCCCTTTGGTGCAATTACCCGAGACATGAGTTACGGCGAAGAAGTTCCCGCACTTCGATGGGCCCAGGCCTCCGGCCTGTGCGGAACAAAAAAGGCTGGACTCGTACTTCTCAATGACAGCAAACACGGCCATTCGCAGGATAAAAACCGAATGAATCTCTCCCTGATCCGTTCCAGCTACAGTCCGGACATCCTGCCGGAAATCGGTGAGCACAATATCCATCTCGCCCTGGTTCCCACATCCGGACCGCTCAAACCCCATCAGGCAACCTCTCTGGCCCGCACCTTCAACCACGAGCTCAAGATCGTGAACACAGACGCACACGCCGGAAAATTACCTGCAGACGAATCGCTGTTCAGTGTCTCACCGGGAAATGTCATTCTGGAGTCTGTAAAGAAAAGCGAAGACGATGACGCCCTGATTTTGCGTCTCTATGAATGCGACGGCAGAAAAACCACAGCAAAGATCGCAGTCAGCAAACATGTTGGGAAGATCAAAAAGGCTGTTGAAACAGATGTTCTGGAAAGACCGCTGAAAACGAACTCGGCAAACGTCTCCGGAAATACGATCACCGTAGACGTACCCAGGCACGGACTTGTTTCGGTTAAGTTGGCATTAAAATCGCAGTGAAGAGAGAAGGTCAGAAATACACCTTCATCTGCATATAGAACATATCCGCGTACATGCCGAACTCCGACCCCGGCTCAAACTGTGAAATACCGGCAAGCGGAAGCTGCCCCACTCCCCCCTCGTCCCCCAGGCTGATAAAGGCGCCTGCGCTCAGGTAGATATCCTCTCGGATGTTGTAGTCAATCACTGGCGAAAGCAGACAGGAGGGGTCTGTCATATTTACCACGACCTGTGCAGTGCTAATCCAGAGCGGTGTAATCTCCCAGCTGATCCCGGGAACCAGGTAATGGCGGCCCAGCAGATAAACACCGCCTTCGCGGTACGCGGTCTGCGCGCTGTTTTCAAGATAGTCCCGGCTGCGTACTGTGCCCGGCCCGTTAAAGTGATACTCGGCAAATCCGTACAAGCCGGGCCGAAAGCTGTAATCCGCTCCCACGGTTATCCTGAAATAATCATCCGCAGAAATCCTTCTGTCCACTGCACCGGCAAAAACATACGCAACTTCCGCCCAGAATCCGGCTCCGCCAATGGCGCGGGTCACATCCGCGCCCAGCAGCAGATTGTCTCTGAAATCCATGGCAATCAGGCTGAAATCCGTGTCCAGTGCACAAAATCTGGTTCGCAGAAAAAAGGCATTGTTCCTGCGCTCAGCATCTTCCCCCAGCACAGCGCCGATATCCACTTCTCCCATATCCTGAATCGGAATCCGCACCCGAACCGCATCAATCCCGTTCTTCTCCTCTGTATTCAGGTTCTGCGTTCCAAAAGGCGAGAACACATCTGTTGGATTGACCGATCGAGCAGAACCAAATGCAATAGCCTGCCTGCCGAGTGAAATATCGGCCAGCGCCAGAGAAATATTCGCATTCAGACGATCAATGTTATGAAACAGCCTGACATTCCCCTCGCCGTCCCCTTTATAAATCACCTCATCCGGATCCACTGATCGGTAGGAAGAAACATCCGGCTCTGTCAGAGACAAGGCCGAATTCAGGTCCGGGTCGCTGATCTGAAGCAGCGATTCCCAGGCAGCTTCAAAAGAGACTATTTTTCCGGGACGGTAGAATCCCCGCAGCCGGATCAGGCTCTCATTGCTGCCGTAAAGCTCTCCTGAATCCAGCCCCTGCATATCTGCAATCCGGGGCAGGTCCATCACCCGGGTGTTGTTCTTAAAATACCCGCCCAGAGAAACCTCACGATCTTCAGCACAAACCCCACCCACCCCTATTGAAAAAACGATTACGGTAAAGACAATCGCCCTGACAAAAACCCATTCCATTCTCCGTGACTTCCGAGTTCTCCGTGGACAATTCTCTTTTCGTATGTGATTCATGCTTTCTTCCGTGCAACAATCTCAATCACGCTGCCCATTCCCAGGCAGCTCTGAATCCGATCAAATATCCGGTGCACAACAGCTCCGCTGAACAGCACGGCAGGTGTGCTCAACCGAAGAATCTCAAGTCCTTCAGCGTCCAGGATTGTACGCAGCGCTGGTTTGTCAAAAAAATTCCAGTGCCCGAGAAAAGCGGTCCGGCTCAAGTACTTCATTCCAAGAATACGTTTGATCCGGATGGCCATGGACCGGACTTCATTGGGCACCTCCACAATCAAAATTCCACCCGGCCTGAGATACACAAGACATGCCTTCAGAAATTTTTGTATTTGCTTCACATGTTCCAGCACGTGATTCATATGAAGCACATGAAAAGATCCAGGGATATTTCCGGGCAAATCCTCAACCGCTATATTCACCTTCAAGACATGGGCATGCTCTTTTGTAAACTCAGGTCGTTCCACGCCCACCGCCTCCCATCCTTTTGCCCGGGCACTGTCTACAAAACTTCCAGTCCCGGCCCCGATATCCAGCAACAGCCCCTTTCCGTATGCTCTTTCAAGAAACGTCAGCCGACCCATCATTCGTAAATTCGCAACGCTCTCCCCTGCTGTATATTCACCGCTTTTCATCTGTTCAGGGCAGGCCCTCTCATCCGGAAGTTCAACGCGCTGCATCAGCCCGCATCCTGCACACTGGTAAACTCCCACCTGTTCATCCGGTACGCAGAGCATTTGGTTGTACCAAACAACCGCTGTCATCCTGTTGCCGGAACAGTATCTGCATTTCCACTCTGTCATGCAGGTCTCATCCTGAAATAGTCTGTTTTTCGCTTTCGCACTTCATTGCCGACACATATTGTACAAGAGATAACAAGACAGTCTTGGCTTTATCTATTGTACAACAGATAAAGCGAAATCACAGAAAATATTTCAGGAAACCCCGTGGACAGGGCTGCATCAGATGCTCCTTCCCGGCGCTGCTGAACTGGCCACAACGGACATCAACCCGCGCCACTTTTCAAGGTCGAATTGGCAATGTTTTCGCTTTTCATGTCATACCGGAAACTATACAATCGAATCGGCCGGTATCTGCAAACCGGCCGATTCAAATTTTTGTCATCTCCTGACTTTTTCATTTTTTTTCTAAACTGATT
>CAZGEP010000228.1:0-5489 GCA_964524955.1 uncultured Planctomycetota bacterium
CGTTGAGATCGTTGACCGCGTTCATATAGGTGATAAAGGCATTGTGCGGAGAGTCGTACGGATTGAAATACTTGTGGACATCTCCGTCGGAAAACCATTTCGTACACATGTAGTAGAAATGGTCCGAGGTTTGAAGCCTTCGCCAGATTTCAATCAGATTGGTGTCGTTGGTTTTATAAATATCTTTTTCCAGATCATATATATAGGAAATGGCCGAGTCCTGCAGGTCATTGCCGATCCATGCCGTGGTATCGCGTTCCACATCCGCCCAGGAGACAAAATGAGGGACGTCGATCTTGGCCATGGGTGAGTGTGTGGCTGTGATTTCGGACGGGGTCTGAAAACAGAAGTCGCCGGTGCTGAGCAGCTGCTCCGGCATGGTGCTGATAAAATTAAATATCCCGGTATCTGCCCACTGGTGTTCTCCGAGGGTTTCGTAATCCATGAACAGATTGACGACCTCTCCGTTGCCTTCAACCGCCTTGAGCCAGTCCTTGTATTTTTTCACAGACAGCGGCCACTCGTTCCAGGCCTGGTTGGAGAAACGGAACGCAATATCGTCGGACAGCGGGTAATTCTTAAGCAGCAGACAAAGTCGATAGCAGGATGCGGGCTGATACACGAAGTTGGGGGTGCGCCAGCCGATGATCCGGTCTGCGCCCTCTGCCAGGATTGTGGTAAATCCCATGTCTTCAATGACCCTGGCCAGTTCGTTGTTGTAGATCAGCTCGGTGTTACGGAACGTTTTGGGGGTTGTGCCAAAGAGTTCTTCCATGACCCGGCGATGCTTCACAACCTGTTTTCTGAATTCTTTGCGCGAGAATAGGAAAGAGAGCGAGTGATAATAGGTTTCGTTGATGAATTCCACGCATCCGGTATCATTCAGTTCTCTGAAGAGATCCAGCACCTCGGGATTGTAGCGTTTGAATTGTTCGAGCGCTGTGCCCGAGATGGCGTAGGATATCTTGAATTGATCCCCGTGCTTTTCAATTAAATCCAGCATCAGCCGGTTGGCCGGAATATAGCATTTTTCCGATACCTTGTTGCAGATCTCCCGGTTGGACTCGTCGTCTTCATACATGTGGTCTTCGCCGATATGAAAGAAAGTGTAGTCCTTGCGCAGACGAAAGGGTTGATGGACCTGAAAGTAAAAACAGATGGAGATCATGTTCCGCCCATTTCCGGTTCAAGCAGTTCCGAATACACAGTGTTAATTTTTTCCGCTGCTTGTTCCCATTTTATTTCCGCCATCTTTTTGCTGTCCGCTTCAATGAGTTTACGGGTTAGTTCCGGCCTGGAGAGTATATCAATGATGCTGGCAGCGAGTTTATCAATGTCCCAGAAATCCACCGTGACCGCGTGTTCAAGAATCTCGGCAACACCGGACTGTCTGGATACGATCACCGGTACGTTATAGAGCATGGCTTCCAGCGGTGAGATGCCGAACGGTTCGGATACGCTGGGCATTACATACAGATCACTGGTTGCGTATATCCTCTCCACGTCTTTTCTACTCAGAAACCCGGTAAAGTGAAAATATTTGCCCAGCCGCAGCTGTGCCATTCGTTCCACCATGCGGGGAAACATGTCTCCGGAGCCGGCCATGACAAAGCGGACATCTGGCAGCTGATCAATGACCTTTTTCGCGGCTTCGATGAAATAATCCGGTCCTTTCTGAAACGTAATGCGCCCCAGAAAGAGAACGATCTTTTCGTTCAGGTTCCGTTTGATACCCGGTCGTTTAACGGTTTTTTCCCTGGTAACCGCGTTATGAACCACGCGGATCTTTTCAGCCGATACCCCGTAGCGGTTGATCAGGATATCCCGGGTCAGATAGCTGACCGCGATAATCCGGTCCGCAGCAACCATGCCTTTTCGTTCAATATCATAGACTTCCTGATTGACATGTTCGCCACTCCGGTCGAATTCCGTGGCGTGTACGTGAATAACCAGGGGCTTGCCGCTGATCCGTTTTGCTTCAATGCCGGCCAGACAGGTCATCCAGTCATGCGCATGAATGACGTCAAAGGTGTTGTTTTCCGCGATCATGCCGGCTACTAAGCTGTAGCGGATGATCTCGGATATAAGGTCCGGTCCGTATGTACCGGTCAGGTCGGTTTTGACATTATACCGGCGTTCTTCCACATTTTCCCGAAGCCTTTTCAGAAGTTTACCGTATTCCGCTGGGCTCAGGTAGGGCATGAGCGGGGAATCCACATTTAGAAAGTTGATCTTTTCTTCAAAGGATTCAATGGTTGATCGGTTGCTTTTTACGGTAATGTTGTTGGCGCTGATCAGATTGACATGGCTCTGCGGATTGTCTTCATAGATCTTGGGCAGGACAAATGTAACGCCTACACCGTTTTCAACCAGTCCCCTGGTCAGCCCGTAACATGCGGTTCCGAGGCCACCGCTGATAAACGGCGGAAATTCCCACCCAAACATCAGGACATGCACGGGAGATCTCCTTTCAAAAATGACCGCAAACGAATGACTTCAGCCAGACTCCATGCCTGACTGATGCAGCCTTTGGGCTTGTGAGGCGGATTCCCATTGTATATTTCAGGGATGCAGCGGATGCCGAAATCATTTGGGAATTCATCCAGCAATGGGCTGAGCTTTTCATGGAGGATGTTTTTTGCGGATTTGGTGTTTCCGTAGACCTTCAGATAGGCTTCTCCGAAATGGCCGGCAAGCCATGGCCAGACGGTTCCCTGATGGTAGGCTGCATCTCTGGAATCCTGATCGCCTTCGTAAACTGCCTGGTAATCCGGATCTGACGGGGAGAGTGTTCGGAGCCCGTACGGTGTTAACAGGTCAGAAACAATCCGGTCAACAATGGATTTCTGCGTGTCAGGTGATATTGGCGAGTTGGGAAGCGAGACCGCAAAGATCTGATTCGGCCGGATTGCAGGGTCCTGTTTGTCTCCACGCACTACATCCGCCAGACAATGGGTATTGGAGTTCCAGTACAGTCGCTCAAAATGCGAACTGATTTTATCAATGATTTCATTGATGTCTGTGCAGCTCTTTCCTGTCTGCGTACACATGTCCCGGTAAAAACACAGCGCATTATACCACAACGTGTTAATTTCTACGGGAGAACCGTGACGAGGTGTGACCGGTTTGCCGCATGAATGGGCATCCATCCAGGTGAGTTGGGTGTTTTCATTGCCGATCTCCAGCAGGCCGTTTTCCAGAAGGCGGCACTGGGGGACCGATCTGTGAAGGCGGCAGCGGATGATGTTTTCCATGGCAGTCAGGAAATGTGTTGTTACCTCCTGGCAGTTGCCCCCGCAGCGAAGATATTCCTGGATTGCCCAGAAGAACCACAGGGCTGCGTCCTGGGAATTGTAGGCATCCCGGGTGCTGTTTTCAGCGATCATGTTGGGGAGCAGTCCGTTTTGCTCGCGGGCTGAAAAGGTCTTGAGGATGTCCAGTCCGGCCTGCATATGCCCGGTATAAAATGTGAGCCCGGGCAGCGCAATCATGGTGTCTCTACCCCATTCACCAAACCAGTGGTACCCTGCGATAACCGATGGTTCATCGCAGGCGTTCTGGATACGAAACTGATGAGCAGAATATTTGAGAAAAGACCCGCGCGGATCCTCTGTACCGAACCGGCTGAGGTCATCCTGTCGGCGCTTGATTTCACGGTTGCGCTTTCGTTTAAGATCGGTCGGTTTCAACGGGCAAACAGACGTGCCCAGGATCAGTTCTGTGCGTTTGTCGAGATCGATTTCAAACGTTCCGGGACAGAACACATCTTCCTGGTACGGATATCCCCGCCGTCGTTCTTTTAAATATTCCATGTTCCGAATCCAGTCCGGTCCGGGAAAGAACTGTGCTTTGCGGTTGCTGACCATATACAGCGGCGGCATGCCGTCATAGGGTTGTATTTTAAATCCGTTTTTCTCCGGAAACGTCTTCACATGGATGCTCATGTTTTCCCTGGAGAGACTGTGTATGTCCCGGTAAGCCAGGAAAGGGCGGAGGCGCAGGGTGACCGGACTTCCGCTTTCGGTCATTTTATATGTTGCCAGGAGTGTATTCTCTCCGCAGAGTAAGATAAAGGATTTCTGCAGCAGAATGTCACCGACGCGGTACGTGATAACAGGAAAGAGTTCCTGTTCAAAGGACTCCATATACCTGTGTCCGGTAGGATGAAATACACCGGGAAATTTATTGGTTGATAGTCGAAACTCTTTGCGCTGTGTAAAAAGAGATGCTTCTATCTTGGACAGCAGTACAAAACGGCCACGTGGGTTTTTCAGGGCTGCAACCAGCAGTCCGTGGTATTTGCGGGTGTGGCAGTTGATGACCGTGCTGGATGCGTAGCCGCCCAGCCCGTTGGTTTCCAGCCATTCTCTGCGCAGGGCGTCTTCGGTATTCATACATGAATCATTGGAAATAAAGGTCATTTCTTTTTGCTGGCTTTCGGTTTTTTCTCTTTGGTAATCTTCTTGTTTTCCTTGAGACAGTCATCCCAGAAACAGCAATCTGAGAACGGGCAGGACTTGTCGTTCTGTCCGTAACAGGGAGTGTGCCCCTCAGCTTCCTGAATCGATAAAATTAATTCACTCTTTTTTTCCTTTTTTCCTGTCTCAATCCCAAGTTCTGCTGCTTTTACTTTTACATCATCCAGCTTCATGGTTTTCAACTCCTTTAAAAAAGTAAGTGAACAACAACGTCATCCTGCCCTATTTTAACCCGAAACTACCGGAGTCAATTAAGAAAAAATTAATTTTGTGTTAATTTCCCTGCTCTCCTGAGAACGTGATTCTTTGAGGTCTAACGGATATCTCAAACGCGGTCAGGAAAGCCAGGCGGGCGGTCTTTTCAATTTTATCCGGAACCAGTTGATCCACAGTATCGCGGACAGAATGATATCCGGGATGAAGCCCGCCGAACAGGTACATCACGGGTACACCGGCAGCATAAAAAGCGGTATGATCGGAGCGTCCAAGGCGGTAATTCTGCGGGTGTGTGATGTTGAGTTTAATTTTTTTATTCGCCTGCTGATGGATGCGGTGCAGTTCCGGACTGGACCGGGTGGCGACCGCGTAAATATGGTTTCTGTCATTTCTGCCAATCATATCAAAGTTGATCATAAGCGTGTTATCCCGAATGGGCAGGAACGGATGGGCGACATAGTATCTTGAACCCAGCTTTCCGATTTCTTCTGCCGCGAATGCGATGAATATCAGGGTTCGTTTGGGACGTTCCCGGAGTCCCCGGAACGCGGCCGCGATTTCAAGTATGGAACCCACACCCGCGGCATTGTCATTGGCGCCAAAGTATACCCCCTCCAGGCCTTCGCCCAAATGGTCGTAATGAGCACCGACCACAATGCATTCCCTGCGCAGGTCCGGATCACCGCCCGGAAGTACGCCGATTACATTTCTGCCGATACGGGCCTTGCCTGTGATGCTGGCGGTGTAATGGATTGTTCCGGGGTTGGGTAAATTGTGTACGGTTTTTCGTTGTTT
>CAZGEP010000229.1:0-5419 GCA_964524955.1 uncultured Planctomycetota bacterium
GTGTAGATTTGTTGTCAAATGTTCCATAGGTTGTATCGGCTTCCTGATAGAAAAAAAATTCATAAGTACAGGTAGGATACCGTATTTATGGGATTTTCCAAGGGGTTATTTATAGCGCAACGTATTGAATAGTCGTAAGTTACGAAAACCACGACTTACGTCAAAATTTTTTTCCAATATTCTTTTTTTAACACAATCGTGTCATTATTTTTGGAGAAGATTTTGAAGAAAGAGCTCCTAGAAACAGAACTCTCACATTAAGCAGTGAAGAATACTCATTTTATTCGACGCGATTAATTAAAGATACAAGCAATTTGAGCCAGAAAAACATATTAAATAAGACGATTAATGCTGATTTGCTATCAGTGGTAGAACGACTACCACTTTGTGGATTTATTAATCCACCATATAATTTAAGCAAGGATTTTAACGGATTCAAATTTAATAAGACTGACGACAATAGTTATATAGATTACCTTGAGACATGGTTTCCAAAACTGCTACCACATTAAACTTGGTTTGCCTCAATTTAAGACCGCGAATAGTTTAGGCGATTATAGAAAAAATTTCCCTGAGTTTGAAACGGAAACAGATGTTAAAACGAAAATCATGCTTTTAGATTCAAACCCCAAAGCTTATAATATTGATAAAATGCTTGAATTCTTATCTCGGCCAAAAACTGTTTTCTTGTTTTATTTCATAGGTATTTTACCTCCAGATGAAATTCCAAATAAAGTTCTCGTTTCTATGTTTGACTCAGATTTGCTGGAAGGAACTTTTTTGCTTAAACATTGGGCAGGAAGGAATTCTCGAGGCGTTACTCAATTGGATGGACGGAAAATAAAAGAAGTTTTATTTAAATGTAAGAATGAAATTAAGATTGAATATGGCAAGCAAAAATTAATTTCAATGATTAATTCTTAGTGAAGTATTTTTCAACTAGATAAGAATGACTTAAGTTCAGCTATTCGATATGTTAGTAGGCCATGAAAAGATAAGCGCAACGCGATATTCGTCGACTTTATTTGGCTTGATGTTTTTGTTGTATGAAGTTAGAGGACTTAACGATAGAACGGGACGAAGTTAATAAACCCTATGAAAGGCAGAACAAATGAAACTTAATGAACTTGATGGAAAGAAAGTGGGTATGTGTGTTTCTGGCGGCCTTGACAGCAAAACCGTGACCAAGAGACTGATGCAGGAAGGGATTGATGTTGTCTGTTTTACAGCAGACCTGGCCCAGCCGGATGAAAACGATATTAACGGTGTGATTGACAAGATGGCTCCATGCGGTGCCAGGACAATTGTTGTTGACTTGAAGAAAGAGATGGCAGATGCCTGCTTCGAAGTGATCAAATCCAATGCACAGTATGATGGCGGATACTGGAACACAACTGGAATCGCCCGGGCAGTAACCGTAAGAGGTGTTGTTGCAGCAATGAAGAAGGAAGGCTGTACAGTCCTTGCCCACGGAGCAACCGGCCGCGGCAACGATCAGATGCGCTTTGAACGCTATACAACTGTCCTGGATCCGGATATGCAGGTATATGCACCCTGGCGCGATGAACTTCTGCTCAAAGAATTTCCCGGACGTACAGAGATGGCAGCCTATCTGGCGCAGTTTGATATTCCCGCAGTTATCGGCATGAAAAAACGATATTCGACAGATGCCAACCTTGCGGGTCTTTCCCATGAAGCCGAAGACCTGGAAAGCCTTGAGACCGCATGCACCATTGTGGATCCGGTCATGGGCGTCTGGCCGCAGGATGCGCCGGACAGCATTGAAACCATTGTTCTGCGGTTTGAAAAGGGAACATGTGTTGCCATTGACGGAAAAGACGTGACCCCGCTGGAGGCAATGCTCGAGGCAAACGAGCGTGCCGGTCGCAATGGTATCTGGATGAAGAATGCTCTTGAGAACCGGATTGTGGGTACAAAGAGCCGCGGCGTGTATGAAGCACCGGGCATGGAGCTTCTCGGATTTGGTCTTCAGACCGTTTACCAGGCTGTTCTGGACCGTCGGGCATTCAAGCTTTACAATCAGATGTCCAGCCTGATCGCAGATCAGATTTACGATGGCCGCTACTTTGACCCGGCAACAACCGCGGCAAAAGCAGCTGTTGATGCGCTGGCCGAGTCTGCAACCGGAACGGTTTCTGTTGGCATGTACAAAGGAAATCTCTATTTCCAGAGCCTGACAGATTGCCCGGCATCGATTTACAATGAAGAGGATTCTTCCATGGAAGCCTCTGGCGGACTCAATCCTGTAAGCTCTCGGGGCTATGCCGACATCATGACGGTTGAAGCGTCAGCACTGGCAAAGGCCGGTCAGATAAAGGGATAAGTATCATGGATTTAAAGGTTACAGTCGTAGAGATCAAAGGCCACAAGTTTGGACTCGCCGGAAAGAAGGATTCTTCCAAAGCGTATATCCAGTGCCCGGATCCTTATGAGTACACGGGTGGCGGTACTGTTATCTTTGAAATCGAAAAAGTCGATTAAGCGATACTGTCACCGATCGCTGAACCTGGCATTTGCTTCGCCTTCTGATGGGGTAACGAAAACGAATACGAACGCAGATCACTGACTACCTTTTCTTAACCGCAGACAACCGTCTTCATAGTTCACGTTTTTAACAGGCTTTTTTCACTCGTATCTGCTGTAATTTGCTTGAAGAGATGCTGAAATACAGTACAATCCTTTTTCTGGTTTTTAAGTAAGCCCTTTTTCAGGATGTAACATGAATGTTCCAACGGTAGCCCTTGTGGGCAGACCCAATGTAGGCAAGTCCTCTCTGTTTAACCGAATCACTCGCGCCAAGATTTCGGTTGTGGAGAAGTTTCCGGGCGTGACCCGGGACCGGATTGCCCGTGTGATCAAACATGATGCTGGTTTCTTTGAAATCATGGATACGGGGGGGCTGGGTTTTTCTGATGAGTCCGTGCTTACTGACGCGGTCAATCAACAGATTCAGCTTGCAGTCGATGACAGTGATTTCATCCTTTTTGTTCTGGATGCTTCTGAAGGTCTGAATGCGCTGGACAGGGAAGTGGCGGCCGTGCTTCGAAAGAGCGGAAAACCCTTAATGCTGCTGGCGAATAAGATGGACACCAAGAGTGCGAAAACCAATTACAATGAATTCTTTTCCCTGGGGCTGGGGGATCCGGTTGAAGTCTCTGCGAACTCAGGAAAGGGTGTTGTTGACATGCTTTCAGCAGTTGCGGAGAAAATCGAGTTTGCTGACAGTTATGAAGATACAGATCCCAGAGAGGTCTGCCGGATCGCGGTGGTGGGAAAACGAAATGCGGGAAAATCGTCTTTTGTCAACAGAACGCTGGGCCATGACCGGCTGATCGTGAGTGAATTCCCCGGGACCACACGGGATGCTGTGGATGTAATGATCAAAGGAAACGGACTGGAGTTTATCCTCACGGACACTGCGGGTTTGCGGCGCAAGAAAGCCATGGAAACATCGGTGGAGTTTTTCAGCTCCTGCAGAACCGAGCGGTCTGTGCGTAAAGCGGATGTGGTCCTCTTTCTGATCAGTGCAGATACACCGATCTCCAAGGTGGACAAAAAAATCGGAAGCATGATCTTTGACTATTACAAACCCTGTGTAATCGGTATCAACAAGATGGACCTGGTTGAAGGTGCTGGCCCGGATGATTATGTCACGTATATTGCCCGCGAACTTCCCGGGCTCAAGCACGCGCCCCTGAGTTTTCTGTCCGCGCTGGAGGGAGAGAATATCTGGGGCACGATTGAACTGGCCGTGGACCTGTTGAACCAGGCAGATGTACGCGCAGAAACGCCCAGGCTCAACAAGATGCTGGAAGAATGTCAGAAGATTAATCCGCCGCCGTATGTAAGCAACAAGCGGCCCAAGCTGATGTACGGGGTCCAGACCGGAAACCGGCCTCCGGAATTCACGATCTTCGGAAAGCATCTGGACCGGGTCAAGGACCGATATATTCGGTATCTCAAAAACCGCATCCGGGATGAATTCAATTGTGCTGAAATTCCGATCAAAGTTCTTCTCCGGGAGAATACGGAGGAGGGAAAGGAAGAGAACTGAACGCACCGTGGTTTCCCTATCTGTGTATTGTTCTTTTCGGCTCCTGCATCGGGAGCTTTCTGAATGTCTGTATCTGCAGGCTTCCTGAAAAAAAATCCATTGTTTTTCCACCCTCCGCCTGCACATCATGCAATACCCCCATTCAATGGTATGATAATATCCCGGTCTTCAGCTACCTGATTCTCGGCGGCAAGTGCCGGAACTGCGGACAGCATTTTTCCGCACGATACATGTTTGTGGAAATACTGGTGCCAGCCTGCATTGCTCTGGTCTACCACCATACGGTATCCCTGGAAAACGGCGGATACGGTCCTTTTGCGCTGTACAGCGTTTTTACCTGCTGCCTGATTGTAATCACTTTTATCGATATGCATCACCGAATTATTCCGGATGCGATTTCCCTGCCCATGATACCGCTGTTTGTTCTGGCGAGCATGTGCATCCCGGGAATATTTGAATCCGATCCGCCGCTGCTAAAAGGAGATATCGCGCTCTTTCTTTCCGCAGCAGGGCTTATTGTTTATGTGATTTTCAAGGTACTGCTGATTGCCCAGCGGAAAAAGAAGGAAAAAGCCATTTACGTACTTTTTTTTATGCTTCCGATTCTTACGGTCTTGCTTATGTTTCTGGACACTCGGCAGGAGATTTTTTCCGAAGCCATGCGTTCCCGGTTTCTCTCGTCCATGACCGGCGTGCTGGTGGGTGGAGTGTTTATCTGGGTGCAGGCGGTGTTCGGAAACCTGCTCTTCCGGCAGGAGACCATGGGGCGGGGAGACATCAAACTGATGCTTGGTGTGGGCGCGGTACTGGGTTGGAAAGGCGCGCTCATGACCGCACTGTTTGCACCGGTTCCCGGCGCCATTGTGGGCGGATACATCTACCTGGTGTACAAAAGCAAGAAAATCGCATACGGACCGTTTATCGCCATCTCCGCATTTGCCATGATCTTTGTCGGCCAGGAACTCTTTGAACTGATCACCTATCCGTTTCTGCTGAAGTTTATGTAATGCGGATAAACACGAAATTGACAACTGCATTGGGAACAGCGAAACAAAACGTAAACTGCAAAAGATTATGTGTCGCACGGCTGCCGCAGGCACGCAATTAGTCCGTCCACCGACGGAAGACACCAAGCCATGGAGAACTGATTAAAAAGATAACCACGAACGACACGAAAATCACGAAAGAACTGATTAAAAAAATTGGACGGGATCAAATACAAAATAGCAGATACCAAGTAAAGGATAATGCAATTTGAAACTCAAATTCCCAATCTTTGCGGTTACTATTTTACTGTATAGGAATTTCAAAGTTCGGTATCCGGTGGAATATACATAACGAATC
>CAZGEP010000230.1:0-5288 GCA_964524955.1 uncultured Planctomycetota bacterium
GCGTTTTTAGCTAATATTTCAAACGGTAACCTGTAGTTTCCACAAAGAGTTACGCCATCAAGCCTCAAGTTCGATAATACAGATTTGACAATTTGTCGTTTTTGAGGCGGTTTCAGCGTAACATATTGCTTTGAAAGACCTTGTGCCAGTTCGATAATTTTCATAGGTTGCTGACTAAAATCCTGTTTGCCGGATTTAATCTGTTCAATTCGGGTCTGCACCAAAGAAATCTCATTCTGTTTTTGTTCTGCTAATGTGATAAATCTTTCAGATATGCTGTCTTTTGTCTCGGCGGCTTTTAACAAGAGCCCGTCGAGGCTCGTTTGGTTTTCTGAAAGTCTCCTTTTTAATTTACGCAGTTCGTTTTCCGAGTTGACTTTGTCTTCGATTAATAACCGCCTCAGGTATTCCAACACCCAGTCATAAACATCTTTTGGTAAAATCAACTTTTCAAGCATTGAAATAATTTGTGATTCAATTTCTCGTTCCGGAACATATTCGACTTTTGCAGGATGCTCCATGTGTCTTCGCTGAGAACACATATAATATACGTATTTATGTTTATGAATTTCGGCGGTTATATTACAATTGCAGTGGGCACATTTCATAAGTCCGTGGCTGTAAGTGAAGTTTCTTCTTGTAAAGTTTCTGCAGTTATTACGGCCATCTAAAATATCCTGTACTTTTTTCCAGGATCGTTTAGCAATGATTGGCTTATGCTTTCCCTCATAGATTTTCCTTCTCCACAGCATCTTGCCGATATAGAATGGATTCCGCAATACTTTGGCGAGATGCGACCGTGTCCATTTTTCTGATGATTTTGAAAAGAACAATCCTCTTTTAAAAAGCTCTTCTCTGAGGGTATCTATTGAGTAGTTGCCGGTAGCCATAAGCTGAAATATGGTTTTAACGATATTGGCCTTTTGGGTATCAGGGGCGGCTATTTTAGACTCTTTGGCCTTATGGTAGCCATAAGGCGGGGTGTGCGGATATTCTCCTGCTTCTATCTTACCCTTGAAGCCTTTATTGACCTCTTCTTTTAGGTTGTCCGTATACCATCTGGCCACCACACCCATTACACCAACGCTTAATCTTCCCGCTGCGTTTTGAGGAAATTCCTGAGTTGAGAAAAATATCTTTTTATTCTTTTCGGTTTCAATTTTCTCAAGCATCGCCAAATCTGTTATGTTACGGCATGCACGGTCGACCTTATGAAATACCGCACCGTCAATTGAAGAGTCTTTGCAGATACGGTCAATGATTTGGCGGAACCTTTTTCTTTCCTTTTGCTTTGAGGCGGTCTCTACGTATTGTATGGTATCTGCAATTACATACCCTTTTCGCTGTGCCCATTCGGTATTGGTCTGGTTCTGCACACTGAGACTGTAACCTTCCGTTTGCTCATTTGATGAGACTCTGCATACATTTAACAACCTGAGATTTGAATTGTCATTTACCCTCATATTTTTTTAGACCTCCCTGTTCAACAGAACCTTCAGAAAACTTCCAAACTCTTCGATAATCTGATCGACTTCGTCATCGGTTAACAATCTGCCTGCCAGTTTTGACCAGACTTTCTTCGTATAGCTATGGAATTTTACCATATCACTGCTGCCGGGCGCAAATGATTTTTGCTTTTTTTCTTCTGGTTTTTGAGAAATCTGTGTCATTGTTTCTTTTTAACTTTTTATGTCGAAAAATCAGACAATTATTAGGCAGTTATCTGGCGGTTTTGAGGTAGTTTCTTTACAATAATCAGACACTTTTTTTACACTCATTCTTGAAATATCTGTACAATCTATGGCTAACTATGCCACTGTCCATATTCGCCGGTATCCCTTTCGGATATATGTTATCAATTGCAGCTTTAACCATTTCAGGTGTTACTTTGCGTCCGGTTTGTCTTAAGGCATCGATAAACTCCTGATAATTTTGGCCAGCCTTCTGTTCTTTTTGTTTTCGTGGTGCATTGAAGATAATGGTTTTGCCGTTATAGCCTATTCCGCTCCTGCGGATTTCCAGACACTGTTGCTGAAATACCGGTGTATAAAACGGTCGTTTAGTATCTGTACAATAGGCCGGCGGCGGGAATATACCTTGCTTTTGAAGCTGATAAAACCTTGCCCTCGACAGACCCAGTTTTTTTACCAGTCTGGTAACGGTGCATATCCCGCTGATATTATTGTGTTGAGTAGAGATAATATATTTCCTTCATTTAGGTTGAAGTTGTTTTCTCTGTTTCTCTTCGCAAAAGAAAATCAGCCGGGTTCAGAAGACTATATGAAACACTTTACAATAAAACAGGCTGGAAATGCCGGTGACATAACAGCAGGATTTTTCCCGTATGATTATCTTATGGACAGTGTTTATATAGAATGGTACAGCCGAACAAATGGCAGGGTTGTTATTGAACTTGAACAGGACCAGGTGCAAATTATAGACACTCCCATCGCAGCAAATAAGTGCGAACCAATATCACGAGAAGACCAAGATAATAATCTAACCGAATATATGAGCAAGGTTGCCGAAGATTTGGGAATTGATTGAAAATGGGATATGAATTAATGGAACTGAAAACAGATGGAAATTGTTACAGGTTTTTAATTCTCGAAACCATTATGAGTACCATTGTAAAATGGGATGACTTTCCGGATATTAATGAAGTTAAAAAGTATCTGAAAACCCATCCATTTCCGGAGGACAAATTGTATTCAGAAGATGACTTTCTGGAGGAAATTGAGGCCTCTGACCTGTTTGTTTTGCTGGAAGTTGAGAAGAAAAAAACTACCGATTTTATTGTCGATATGCTTTGTGAACTAATTTAGAGTTAACCGGTTTTAAAAACCGGTTAACGAAATGTTGAATAGATATTCAAAAAAACCTTCAAACACTAAAAATTGTGTGCGGTTTATAACCAGCAGAAAAAACAGTGATATTTTATACGCTTTTCCAATTAACCAAAAATCATAATAGACCTAACCGGTTGATTTAATGAATAGCCACACTTCACCTTAAAGGATAAAATCGCCGTTTTTGATTTATTTATTATTTATCCTTTTATCTATTCGCCACGATAAAAAATGATAAATAAATCACAAGTCCTTGAAAAACAGCAAGTAGAGGAAATAAAAAATAAGCCGTATTTGGCGAGGGTTAAATTACCCAAATTAGCGTTTTTTGGTGTTTGCTAACACAGCTTTTCCTTCTTCGGTCAGCTTAAAAATCCTGATCCTGCCGCTTTTTGTAATTTCCGCCACCTCCTCAATTAGCCCCTGCTGGGCTGTTTGCTCCTTTAATTTCTGACCCTGACGAACTGATATGCCGAGACGTTTGTAACGGGCGGCAATGCCGCTGGCGGGGAATTGTTTGATATCCCATAGTAAGGCTAAAATAATGTCATCTTCAGCTTTATTTTCAAGTTTTGGCGATATCGTATTTTCCTGTTCTTGCGGCAGACGAAAATCCTCTTGTCTGGCTGCCGGGGCAATATCCTGCATATGCTTTTTAATAAAGGTATCTGTAATTTTACCCTTTTCAATTTTAAATAGCGGTATTGACACCTGAAAAGGCCTGGCAATCCTGCCCTGAAGTTTCACCACAGCCTGGCCCACATCGAGTGAGCCTAAAATCTCTCGTTCCTTGTCCAATAGCATACACTGGCCAACTGCGTTAATATCGGTTTTATGCTTTAAGTTCATACATATCGTACAATACGTATTTCCCAGTGCAAACAGGGAAATCTTTGATGGGTGTTGATCAAGCAAAATTAGGCTTTCACCGAATTCTCTGATCTCACGAAATATAATATCCATAACAGATTGGCCGCCGACTAAACTCCTACGCTCATCACTCAAAATATGGTGTGCTTCTTCAATTATAATCGCATGCTTGAAATTCTCTCTTCTTTCTTCGGCCATACGTTTATGGTGCAAATAGAGCAGTGCTGACTGAATAAAAAAGGTTTTGTCTGATTGGGTAAGGGCATCGAGCTCTAAAATGACGTTCTTATCAAGGATATGGTCGATGCTCTTGTTGTTATTTGAGTTTACCAGTTTATCCATATCACCGAAACAAAGTGTTGCCAAGGCTCGTAATGTTGAAGACAGCCATCCTGATTCTCTGCCACGGGTATCCATATTTCTGGCTTCATTCATAACATCCTTAAATGTGGGCCATTTTTCGACAGTGCCGTCATATACACCGGCCTTTTCATAAACAGCATCAACGGCCTGCTGGAGCAGGAATAAACATCCGTTTCCCAGGCAATAAGAATGAGCTAACACTTCATTAAGTTTCTTTAGCCAGGTTTTCGGGTCTGTCCCTTCTGGCGGAATAAGGGGATTAAATCTAAATGGCGCTATGTTTCTGCCAATAGTATAAACTTCCGTCTCGCCGAATTCAGGCAAAGAAAGCAGGTCTCTATAGTTTCTCTTCCAGTCAAATAACAAAAACGGCTTATTGTTCTGTCTGAGCTGCTTAAGTATTAAAAAACCGACATTTGTTTTACCGGCACCTGATCTGCCCAATATAGCTGTATGCTGAATCCATTCATCGTCTCTTAGGCCGAATTGACAAATATCTTTACCGGCGTATGTCACTGTCCCAACTGGATATTGGCCCACAGCCCTTTCCTTTGATGGCGGCAAAAGAGAAGTTTTATTTTGCTCTAATTTTGATGGCAGGTATTCAGCAGTTAAAAGCTGGAGGTAATGCTCGATTTGCTCCTGACCTTTTTTATCCTCTGCCAAATACGCAGTATAAATCTTATCCATTTTTGAGCCCAAGATGGGCTTTAGTTGCAAGCAAAGCTGGCGTACATTTACGGAGGGTGTATTATCTGCCATAGTCAGCCTCCACATCCGCGAAAACACAATAACGATGGCCGGCATCCTTGTATGCAGAAGCTCCTTCGAATAATTTCTCTCTTAGTTCAACTGTATCAGCCCAGAACTTTAATTCCTCGTCCCTTCTCTGGCTCTCAAGCTGCAATAACATGCCCTCAAGATTTGACAGACGTTTACCTTTATCAGGAGAATTATTGATTTTAACACCAAACAGGTCTTCCTGAACCTTGATATGTGAGCTGTCGATTTCCTTTATGTGCTGTTTGTGGAGCTTGCATCTTTCATAAAACAGATTTGCCAAGTGCTTCAACCCCAGATATTCAGACTGTTTCTGGTTACCAAATACCTGGTCAGCAATACTGTAATTGTCAGATTTTTCTATTGGTGCAAGTGCTTTTTGCAGTACATGGGCCAGTAAAAGCCTCTTCAGCGGAAAACAGTGTT
>CAZGEP010000231.1:0-5285 GCA_964524955.1 uncultured Planctomycetota bacterium
AAGGATGACGCGTAATCGGGACAACATGATTTCCCTTTTTTCAAACTCTTTTCAGCTTCTTTTTTGCGATTTTTTCAAATACAGTGAAAAGGTATTATATAAACCGCGGGTTTATTGCAAGTTAATGTTCAATAAATTTTGACGGAATTGACAGGATGGAAAACTCTTTCAATAGAGTCTATTGCGTCCTTAGCGTTCCCATAATTCCGTTTTATTCGCAAATACAGAGAGTTTGGACAGAATGTACAGGATAACTGCGGAATAATGGGATAATTAATCGCAAGTGACGCAATAGACGCAAGGGGAAAGACGGGCTACGGCTTCAGGCCAACAGGCAATCCATACGCTTGTATCTTTTATCCCGTCAATCCTGTCAGTAGACGGATCATATACATGAATGCGTCAATCGTAGACAAAAAATTGCCTTTCTTTAGTTGAATTCCTGCGGGCTTGTGATATGATATGTTTCTTTTATTTTATCGCGAAGAAGCAACTTAACGGAGCAGAAAATGACGGATTTGACAGACGAACTCAAGGCAAGAATGGAAAAACTTCAGAAAATCAAGGACGCGGACATGGTTCCTTATGCAGAGCGGTATGAGCGCACGCACCACTGCAATCAGGCCGTTGAACTTGATGAGGGAATAACCGGAGTCAAAGTGGCCGGTCGAATCATGGCAATCCGAAAATTCGGCAAACTGATCTTTGGCCATATCCAGGACAGTTCGGGCCGGATTCAGTTCGCATTGCAGAAGAACGAACTCGGAGAATCCTTTGCGCTCTTTAAGTCCATCGCAGATATCGGTGATTTCATCGGCATTGAAGGCGATATCATCACAACCAGGACCGGTGAAAAGACGGTCAATACTGGCTCCTGGACCTTTCTGTCCAAGGCGCTTCGCGGTCTGCCGGAGAAGTGGCACAGCCTGACCAACCTGGAGACCCGGCATCGGCAGCGCCACCTGGACATGATCATGAACCCGGAATCCAAAGAACGCTTTGAAAAACGCGCAGCCGTGGTTTCCTCACTTCGACGCTTTCTCGAAGACAACGCGTTCATTGAAGTAGATACACCGGTCCTCCAGACCAAACCCAGCGGTGCACTGGCCAAACCATTCATGACGCATCACAATGCCTATGACATGGACGTGTACCTGCGGATCGCGCCGGAAACCTATCTCAAGCGGGCCGTGGCCGGTGGACTGGAACGGGTTTACGAATTTGCCCGCTGTTTCCGCAACGAAGGCCTGGATCCCTCGCACCTGCAGGATTTCACCCTGCTTGAGTATTATGCCGCGTACTGGAATTACGAAGACAACATGGATTTTACGGAAAAGCTTATCCGAAACGCAGTCGGTACATTTACCGGTGGTGAAGAAAAAATCACATTCCGGGACAATGAAATCAATTTTTCCGGAAAATGGCCGCGCATTTCCTTTACAGACCTGATTAAAAAAGACTGCGGCATTGACCTCAATGCACACGACACCCCTGAATCGCTGCTCGCGGAAATCCGCAAGAACAAAATCGAGCTGGAAGAGGATGCCGACCGGCTGGGAAAACTTGGCAAGGGTCCACTTGCGGACCTGCTGTACAAAAAAGTCAGCCGGCCCGGGATTGTGAATCCGGTCTTTGTCACAGACCATCCCATTGAACTCTCCCCGCTGGCCAGAAAGAACGACGAGAACGGCAACCTGACCGACCGCTTCCAGCTGGTCGTGTGTGGATGGGAAATCGTCAATGCGTACAGCGAACTGGTGGATCCTGTGGATCAGCGCCAGCGCTTTGAAGACCAGATGACTGCACGGGAAAAAGGCGATGACGAGGCCATGGTCCTGGATGAAGATTTTCTGCTGTGCATGGAACACGGCATGCCCCCCATCTCCGGATGGGGACTTGGGGTGGACCGGTTTGTGGCCCTGTTGACCGGACAGGAGAATCTCCGGGAAACCATTCTCTTTCCGCTGATGAAACCGGAAGGCTGATTCTGATTGGTTGATTTAAATCAATGGAAACCATGAAATTTCTTTCATATATTTTCTTCATGTTTCTTCATGTCTTCATGGTTATATTTTTATAAACAGTAACCGTATATTCTTTATAGTGCTATCAGAATGCGCTGGATCGAACCGATTGTAAAACTGGATCAGTATCTGTACCGCCTGCTTCACGACAGCGCTCGGACCCCATTTATGGACGCTCTTATGTCCACGGTATCCTCCCGGCGCAGCTGGCTTCCGGTGCTGTTCGTAATCTGCATACTGCTGATCATCCACAAACGTCTCAAGTTTCTGGAAATCGCTGTGGTTACCGCCCTGGCTGTGGGCGTGACTGATTTTACCACGTGCAGGATTATCAAACCCGCGGTGCAGCGGGTTCGACCCGAACCCTCAAGCTCTTATTCTTTTCCTTCGGGGCACGCGTCATCATCCACCAGCGCAGCCGTGGTTATAGGGTTTTATGTACCGCAGCTTGCGCCTGTAACCGTTGTCGTTGCCGGCATGATCGGTTACTCCAGAATATATATCGGCGCCCATTATCCGCTGGATGTAGCCTGCGGAGCATTGCTGGGATTGTTAATTTCAATGGGGATTCTTTACCTGAGGCAGCGATTATTTCCCCCGGACACAGACAACATTATCACGTGGTGGAAAAAACGCACCACACCAACCAATCAAGGAGCAGAAACTCAATGAAACTGATTAAAGACCTGGACCCTGAAATATTTGAGGCCCTCAAGGCGGAACTCAAACGGCAACGGGAAAACCTGGAACTGATCGCTTCCGAAAACCTGGTCAGTGAACCGGTTCTTGTTGCACAAGGTTCCATCATGTCCAACAAGTACGCGGAAGGATATCCGGGAAAACGATACTACGGCGGTTGCGAGTTTGTGGACATTGCTGAAAGCCTGGCCATTCAGCGCGCCCGGGATATCTTCCAGGCCGATCACGTCAATGTGCAGCCACACTCCGGCACACAGGCCAACATGGCGGTCCAGTTTGCCGTACTCAACCCCGGAGACACGATCCTGGCCATGAGTCTCTCTGACGGCGGGCACCTCTCGCATGGGTACGCTCAGAACTATTCCGGTAAATTCTTTCGCATCGTCTCCTACGGCGTATCCAGGAAAGACGAACGCATCGACTATGAACAGATGGAACGTCTGGCACAGGAATACAAGCCCAAACTTATCATTGTCGGTGCCTCGGCCTACCCGCGCATCATTGATTTTGAACGCTTTGCAGCTGCGGCCAAAAGCTGCGGTGCTTTTCTGATGGCCGATATCGCTCACATTGCCGGACTGGTAGCCACAGGACTCCACCCCAGCCCTGTTCCGCATGCGGACTTTGTCACAACAACCACGCACAAGACCATGCGCGGTGTCCGGGGCGGTATTATCATGTGTAAGAAGAAATTCGCAAAGAAAGTAGACTCCAACATATTCCCCGGCATCCAGGGCGGTCCCATGATGCACACCATTGCCGGAAAAGCCGTGGCCCTTAAAGAAGCCATGGAGCCGGACTTTGGCGACTACCAGAAAACCATTCTGGACAACTGCCAGGTTCTGATGCAGTGTCTCAAGGACAAGGGGTACCGTATCGCCACCGGCGGTACGGACAATCACCTCTTTCTTATGGAAACCAAGCAATGCAAGGGCCTGAACGGAAAGAAGGCGTCCGAAACCCTGGGCCGGGTCAACATCACGGTCAACAAAAACCTGCTGCCCTTTGACCCGGAATCACCGGCCGTTACATCCGGCCTTCGAATCGGAACCCCGGCTGTCACATCCCGCGGCATGACAACCGAAGACATGATGAAAATCGCTGATTACATTGACCGCGCACTCTCCAACAGTCAGGACCAGAGTGTACTCGACCAGGTCAAACAGGACGTAATAAACCTCTGCGGCGGTTATCCCATTTATGAAGGAATCAAAAGCTGATGAAATACAACGGCAGATTCAATTGCTTTGATTTTTCAAAGATCACCTGCTTTCCGGTTGAGGGCAGAAAGAACCGGACCACAACAAAAAGTCTGCTCCAACCGGACGATGTGCTGGAAAATCCCTCTGAATTCAGCAGCCCGGAGCTTGACCGCCTGTGTACAGAAATCCTCCAGGCAAAAGAAAAAGAGCTGCCTGTCATCCTTTTTACCGGCGCGCACCTGATCAAAAACGGCATGGGCCTGCTGCTTGGCGACCTGATCCGAAGGGGTGTCTTCACCCTGGTTGCCACCAACTGCGCGGGCGTAATCCATGACTTTGAGCTGGCACTGATCGGCGGCACCAGCGAGGTCGTCCCCGATGCCCTGACACAGGGCACATTCGGCATGTGGGAAGAAACCCTTGGCCTGATGAACCGTGCGATCACCCACGGCAACAGCCTTGAAGTGGGGCTGGGCGAATCGCTTGGCCGGCTGATCAGCGGAGGGGACTTTCCGCAAAAACAGGATTTTCCTTTTTGCGCATTCTCAGTCATCCGTGCGGCCTGGGAGACAGGCGTTCCCCTGACCGTTCACGTCTCCATTGGAACAGACATCATTGATCAGTATCCCGAATTTGACGCGGCCGCCAAGGGCGGCTGCTCGGGACGGGACTTTGGCATCTTTGCAGCCGAAGTCGCGCGCATGAAATACGGCGGTGTATTTATCAACACCGGGTCTGCTGTCACCGGCCCCGAGGTCTTCCTCAAGGCCTGTTCCATGGCAGCCAACATCGGAAGCCCACCCAACGTCATCACCACCGCGGTCTTTGATCTTCGGCCAATCAAGATCAAAGACATCTCTGATGAAAAAACCTACACCTACTACTTCAGAGATATCAAGTCTATCGTCTCCCGCATTCCCAGGTCGTTCAATGGAAAAGGCCACTACATCCAGGGCGATCAGACACAGACCTTTCCCGCAATGTACAAAAAAATAGTCACCAGTCTTTAACACTACAACATAGAATTTTCACGTCCGCGCAGACCGGAGAAGCAAGCAGAAAAAAGAGTAACGACGAAACTGTACTTGTAGGTACTGTACGGGATAAAGATAAAAACTTAAAAAAGTATTGGTCCAGTAGAGATCACAGAGGGCACAGAGAACTGCGTTATACGATTGGAAACAATGATCACGAAAAGAACTGATTAATATATTTGACAGGATCAACAGGTCGGCGAAGCCATGCTTCTGATCCGACCACTGGCGGAAACAGATGAAAAGAAAAAACAAATTGGTAGTGTCATCAAAATCTTTTTTTTATTCTGTCGATCCCGTTGATCCTGTCTAATATTTTTTCGCAG
>CAZGEP010000232.1:0-5275 GCA_964524955.1 uncultured Planctomycetota bacterium
GATTTTGGAGCGCGGCGCAGGTGCGAGCGTGCATCGAGTGGCAGATTGAGCCAGGGCTAACTCGACTGCATTAAGGTCTGCTGGATCCGTTCAGAGTCCAGAGAGCCCACGTCGTATCCGGTCAGCTGAAAGACCAGGGGAAATGGCTGGACTGTTGGGATTCACTTTACATACAGTCCGTTAAGCTCGGTGATGCTGGCATCTCCGGTGCAGTCAATGAGGATCTGTACTGTAATTTCATGATGTCCGGTTTATTTTTCCTGTTTCCATGCCGGTGGTTCAGGGATTCCTTCTTCGCTGGTAATCGGATCGTCGGTTTCGAACATCCATTTCTTCAGATGGCCGCGCATTTCTTCGAGTACTTTTTCATTGCCCGACCGGTCGGCCAGGTTGTTGGCTTCGTTCGGATCAAAGAGAAGGTCGTAGAGTTCTTCCACGGGCTGCGGCATGTCCTGCCATCCCGCGTCTTCCCATAGAACCTGGGCCGGTCCCCGGTCTACACCTTTTTCCGTTTCCGTGTCAAAGCAGCGGATGTATTTGTAACGCTGGGTGCGGACTGCGCGGAAGGGGCAGTACTTGCCATGGTAGTTTTGTTCCGTGAAGATCATGTCATGGATTTCGGACGCTTTGTCAAAGATCAGCGGAACCAGGGATTCGCCCTGGAGATAGTCGGGTTTCTCCAGGTTGAAGAGTTCACAGATGGTGGGGAATATGTCCACCTGACTGACCAGGGCGTTGTTGACCTTTCCGCCGTAGATGCCCGACCATTCCGGTCCCCGCATTATGAGTGTAACACCGGTGCCCCGGTCTTTGAGCGTCTTTTTCATGTCAGGAAATCCCGGTCCATGATCGGTCGTACAGATGATCAGTGTGTTGTCCTTGTACCCGTACCACTTGACGGCATCAAGGATGGCACCGATCTTGCGGTCCAGTATTTCCACGCCCTGTATGAAGTTGGCGGTTTCACGCCGCGTGACCGGGTTGTCCGGAAGATTGGGCATAGGCTGGCAGTAGCGGTCGTCAATGTGTTCCGGTTCAGTAGCGATCATCTGGCTGAATACACGCTGGTCTCCGCGGTTCCAGCGGTGTGGTTCCAGGAAGCCAATGGAGAGAAAGAACGGATCTTCATGGTCTTCGGCCAGGAAATCCAGGGCTGCGCTGACCGTTGTCTTGGGATCGTGGTCTTCGTATTCCGTGGCCGTATGGTTGAGCAGGTGGTCGTATCCCATATACGACGGGCTGTGGAAAGGGTTGCAGGCAACATGCTGAACACCGGCCAGGGCTGCGGTGTAATTGTTTTGTTTGAGAAAGGCGGCCAGGTGCTGGGTATAATCATTAAGCGTGTATCCCCATCGGTTGGAGGCCAAACCGAACATGCCGCTGGAATGCGGATACTGACCGGTCAGCAGGGCCGCGCGGCTGGGTGAACAGGTGGGGGCTGCGCTGTGAGCCTGGCGAAAAGTGATGCCTTCCTCGGCCAGCTGTTGCAGATTGGGTGACGGTATCGGGTATCCGTACGGTTCGCAGAATCTGCCCAGGTCATGGCAGTGCATGTAGATGATGTTCAGGGGTTTCATGGCTCCATCTCCTTTGATTAATTGGGATTGAGTTCTTTGAATCCGGGTTGATCCAACGCGATATCAATAAACGCGAGCATGTTTTCAAGCGGTACGTCTCCCTCAACGCCATGGGCTGGCGCCAGGATATATCCGCCGTCACTGCCCAGGTCTATCAGCCACTGGGTTTCTTTTTTTACGTCTTCCACAGTGCCATAGGGCAGTGTCTGTTGCGTGGAGAGCCCTCCGTGGAAAGCGAGTTTTCCATGGTACTGTTTCATCAACGCTTCTACGTCCATGACTTCGGGCTGAAAGGGATTAAAGCAATCCAGACCGATGGCAATCAGGTCATCGAAAATCTCATCCACATCCCCGCAGGAGTGTATGGAAACGTATTTCCCATTTTCTTTGACCACACCGTACATGCGTTTGAGCTGCGGCAGGATGAATTCCCGCCACATATCCGGGCCCATCTGGAGTCCATGCTGCTGGCCCCAGTCATCCCCGAAATGCACGCAGTCAATGTCATACTCCATGGCCTTGGTTGCCTGAGCGATGTTGTAGTCTGCGATTGCGGTCAGGAGTTCATGGACAAAATCCGGATGTTCAATCAGGTCCATCATAAAGTTTTCCATTCCACGCATGGTCCAGGCACGTTCGTACAGCGAAAACCCTATGCTGTAGCGGCAAAAGAGATCGCGACTGGATTCAATACGTTCTTCCATGTTTTGGAAAAACCACGAATCCGTTGGATCCGGGAACTCATATCCCGACAGGGTTGGCTCAGACAGGGGCGTTTCACAGACGATTCCGATATCCTTGTCCACACTTCGGTCCCAGACCACACCGAACACATCCTGGTATTTGTCATTACCGAGTTCATCAAAGAAACCGGTTTCGCTTCCCAGTCCGCAGAAATGATTCTGCAAAAACGGATTCAGGTCCGAAGTTCCGTAATGGTTGACCAGTTTTTCTCTGGCTTCAATTGTGAAACCGAACTGCCAGGGAACATAGGGAGGTTTTTTTCCGTCCAGAGCGAGTTTTATGATGTCGCGTTTTGTCATGATGGAGGGTCTCCGGTAAAAATAAAATAATTTTGAGTATAGTCTCTATTCTCAGCAGGAATTGTCAAGATGTATCTGAGAGTTTTGCAACAAGATGCATGGCATCGTCGGACGCATGGATTGCAGGGAAAAGCGTCTTGACTTCAATGCCGGCATGCTCTTTCAGCTCCCGTATGAAGTCCTTGTACAGTTGGAGTATTTCGGTTTGCTGTTCAGTCTTTCTTTCTGTAGGGGGTCCGACACGACTTGCGATGGAATCGATGATTCTCTCAAGCGTTCCGTGCTCATCCGACTGATTTGAGAATAACATTGTTAATCGATTGATCCGGCATCTGCGTGTCCTGCCATAGTGAGATTTCTTCAGAGCTATTGTCCCGCGCTGTGTACTGAAATCTGTTCGATAAGTGCAGAGGGTACCTGTTTGACCGGATCTACATCACTTCCCAGTGTGACGCCGGACTTTAGTATATCGTAAATGTTTCCGGCCACCATGGTGTTCTTGATGCGTCCGATAACCGTTCCCTTGCGGATCAGGTATCCGAGTCCAACATTGCAGGAAAAGTCACCGTTGATGATGTTGCTCTGACCGAAGCCGATCAGATCTTTGATCCAGATGCCGCAGTCAATGCCGGAAATCAGAGACTCAAGGTCTTTGTCTCCGGGGGCTACCGAAATGGAATATGGACTGCAGTTGGAATTCCCAGTTGGTTTGGCACCGGCAAGCCCTGCACTGTCCAGGTCATAGAGAAATGTTTTCAGGATACCTTTGTCCACAATTGTGATCTTTTGCGTTGGGATTCCGTCTGAGTCAATCGATGCGGATCCGGGTGAAAAATCCAGGTGGGGATTATCTGTAATGGATATGGATGTATCAAAAATCTGTTTGTCGATCTTTTCTCCAAGCGGAGAATCTCCCTTGGCAACGTTTCTTCCATTGATGCCCATGGTAAACGCCCAGAGCAACATGCGAAAGAGATCCGGAGTCAGTAGAGCGGGAAGGTTCCCATTGGGTGCAACGGCAATGGTCTCTCCGTCACTCAGGTCTTTGATAACATTGGAGGAGATATACTCCGGGCTGAACAGGTCTGTCAGGTCCCGCCAGCTGCGGCCGTAGCCTGAAAAGAGCATGTCCGACCCATCGGTCTTCTGTACATGGCCGTAGAGTGACCAGCGAGTGGCTGTGTTGCTGTGACAGACGCCTCCACTTGTAACCAGAAGACTCTCGGATTCGCTTCGGCTGCAGGATGCGCAGATGAACAGATCCCTGCTGTATTCCTCAATGCCCCGGATGGTGTCTTTGCAGGCATCCACCATTTTATCAGGAGAGAGGGCAAGGGTTGTGTCCGAAAAGGTTCGGATGTCAACGCTTTTCTGTGGGGCGGGATACGCATCAAAGTGGGCGGCGCTGCCGGCAGCTGCCAACTGAATGGCACGGGTAACCATTTCTTCGATTTCCGCCGGGTTATTGCCGCCGGTCATGCCGATTTTTCCATTCGAGACGACAATAATTCGGTAGGACATTCCCTGCCGGGTACTGCTGCTTTTCAATCGGCTGTTTTCGAACTCGACTTCCTGGGATTCATTCTGATTGAACGAAAGTTTTGCGCAGCCTGCTCCGTTTTTCTCTGCGGTCTTAAGCCCTTTGAGCAGATGAGGCTTGATGGCTTTTATCTGTGAATTACGCATGGTCAATGCTCCTGTCTGTTTGAAAATAGCGTTATTGAGTTCCGCCGACAACCAGGTCCCGGATGCGAATATGCGGGGATCCAAAGGTTACGGGCAGCGGGGACTGGCCGCCCTTGCCGCAGCCTCCACCTTTTTGGGAGATGACGAGATCGCTGCCGAATCCGTCGATACTGCCAAGGGTTTCAAAGACATTTCCGGTCAGCACAATATCCCGGACCAGCTCTCCGATCCGGCCGTTTTCAATCCGGTATCCATATCCGGCGGAAAAGGTGAACATCTCCATCATGGTCTGTCCGCCGATCATGCTGCAGGCATAGATTCCGTCGTCAATACCGGAAATCAGTTCGTCAACGCTTTTGTCTCCCTGCTCAATAACCGTGTTGGTCATACGGACAATGGGACTGGATGTCCTGCCGATGGCGCGTGCGTTACCGGTTGGTTTTTCTCCCATTTTTGCCGCAGTCTCCAGACTGTGGAGATGGCCGGCAAGTACGCCCTCCTTGATCAGGTAGGTGCGTCCGGTGGGGGTGCCTTCATCGTCGTATGTCTGTGTTCCGGCAAGCCGTTCCATGGAGCCGTCATCAAAGATGTTCAGCTCCTTGACACCCATCTTGCGGTCAATATGCATGAGCTGCTTCATCTTCTCGTTTTCATAAAGAAAGTCTGCTTCACTCAGGTGGCCGAAGGCTTCGTGCACAAAGACGCCGGCCAGTTCAGGATCAAGGATTACGGTATGTTTTCCGCCCTTGCAGGCCGGTGCTTTAAGAAGATTCGATGCTCGTTTGGAGACGGTTTCTACCTCTTGTTCGCGGTTCAGGATGGTCTGATAGTCATCGGTGGAGGAGACCCCGTCAGTACAGTTCTGTACCAGGGACCCGTCTTTGGCCGTCGCGCTGAAATAGAGGACGATTCTCGGGCGTTCTTCCACATTGCAGGGAATCAGGAACGACATTACGCAGGCTGAACAGC
>CAZGEP010000233.1:0-5266 GCA_964524955.1 uncultured Planctomycetota bacterium
TTAAGAGCACTGGGCTCTTGGTGGAAGGTAAAAATCCCCTGCCGGAGGGGTAATAGAATTATTGTAAAGAAACGCGGCGGCTATGTCAAATGGAAATAGTGGAATAAAACCACCGCCACTTACTTCAATACACACCCTCATACACCCTGTAGAAGCAACCAGAAGCTTTAAATTTGAGCTCTGACAACCAAGGTAATGGATTTTTGGTACCCCCAAGTCAATGCAGCGCGTTTAAAACGCTCTGAGGGGCTGTGGGGCAATGAAGAAAAAAGGCGACTGGTCTTGTTATGGACCAGTCGCCTTTGGAAGGAATACGGATTCCAGCTTAAAAATATTCATTTTTGTTTGCAGAATTACACCAATGATTTCTAAGTCCTTTATTGACAAGGGGCGCTCTTGCTCCCAAAGCAAGCACTCTAAACCAAACTGAGCTACACCCCGGATCAGGACGGGATATTGTATCCAGGGTATGGCTGGTGTCAAGCCTATTCTGCAAAGATGATTTAATCCCACGGCTCTGTACGAATGATGCTGAATCCGAATTTCGTATAGAGTGCAATCGCGTTCAACCGCAGGGTTGAGGTTTCCAGGTATCCGCGTTTGTAGCCCAGCAATCGGAGCTGCTGGCAGGCCGTGCTCATGAGCATTGTACCGAGTCCCTGATTCTGGAATTCGGGCAGGACCGCCATCCAGTGTATTTGACCGTATCCGGAAAAGGGTCCCCGGGTTTTCTCCCATGCTGTGACTGTGCCAATTTCTTTTTGGGATTGATCGCAGAGATAGCATTGCCGATCCGCCAGGTCTGCAATGGTTTTGGGAAACTGTTTGCTGAAGAGGGTTTTATCGATTGTATTGTGCAGGTCGGATGCCAACTGTAATGCGGTCCAGATCGCTTGATCTCCAGGCTGATACCAGCGGATATGGTAGTTTGGAGGTATGCCATACTCCGGAACTGCTGTCAGGTCCTGGTGGATCATTGTAACGCACTGATCCTGTTCGGATGCGTTCATGGGTTATGCCTTCACTCCGTCAGCCAGGTGATAGTACATGTCGTTCCACTGGATTTCTTTTTTAAACTGGCGGAGGGTTGTCTGTTTGTCAATGAAGAGAGCTTCCATGCCTGCCATGTCTGCAAAGTCTTCCATCATCTCCGGAGTAACGGCCATGCTGAATCCGGTGTGATGCGCGCCGCCCGCGTGTATCCAGGCCGCAGCGGCGGTCGGCAGGTCGGGTTCAGGCTGCCAGACTACGCGTGCGACCGGAAGGTTGGGCAGGGGTTTGTCTGCGGGCACGACTTCACAGGGATTGACGATCATGCGAAACCGGCTGCCCATGTCCACGATGGAGACATTGATGCCCGGTCCCTGCGCTACGTCAAAGACCAGGCGGATGGGATCTTTCTTTCCGCCGATCCCCAGGGGGTGAACTTCCATGGCAGGCCTGGCCGATGCAATCGAGGGGCAGACTTCGAGCATGTGCGCACCCAGCACTTTCATCCCGGACGGGTCCAGATGATAGGTGTAGTCTTCCATGAACGAGGTGCCGCCGCCCAGTCCATCTGCCATGACTTTCATGGCCCGGACCAGGGCTGCGGTCTTCCAGTCTCCTTCGGCACCGAATCCGTAACCGGCAGCCATGAGCCGCTGGACCGCGTGTCCGGGCAGTTGTTCCAGGCCGTGCAGGTTTTCGAATGTTGTGGTAAAGGATTTGAAACCGCCCTGTTCGAGGAAGTCGGTCATGCCGAGTTCGATGCGCGCAGCCTGTTTAAGATTTTCCCGACCAGCGCCCCCCTCCTCCAGTTCCGGATCCAGTGTGTATTCTGCAGCAAACTGTTCGAGCTGCTCTGTCACTCGCTGATCACTGACCGCCTGTATATATTCCACTACATCACCGACACCGAATCCATTGACGGAATATCCGAATCGGAGCTCTGCTTCGACTTTGTCGCCTTCGGTCACTGCAACCTCCCGCATGTTGTCACCGATCCGCGCAACTTTCATTCCCTGCCAGTCGTGCCAGGCAGCCGCTGCCCGGATCCAGGCTGCGATTCCTGCACGCACATCCGGAGCCTGCCAGTGACCGACAACGACTTTCCGGTTTCGCCGCATTCGGCTGAGCATGAATCCGTATTCTCTGCCCCCGTGCGCGCTCTGGTTCAGGTTCATGAAGTCCATGTCGATGCTGTCCCAGGGGATGTCCCGGTTAAACTGGGTGTGCAGATGAAGGATGGGTTTACGAAGTATCTTGAGTCCGCTGATCCACATTTTGGCCGGTGAAAAGGTATGCATCCAGGTGATGATCCCCATGCACTCGGGTGCTGCATTGACTTCTTCCAGAAGTTTCTTTATGGCATCGGGGGTGGTCAGTACGGGCTTGTGAACAATGTCTGCTGATATGTCTGCAGCGCTGTTCAGGCCGGCGGCAATTTCTTTTGAATTCGCATCCACCTGTTTGAGGGTTTGGTCGCCATACAGATGCTGACTTCCTGTTACAAACCAGATTTGACAATTCTCCATTTTCAATCTCCCTTCGGCGGGGTTGTTATGGTGTGGTGTTTATGCTTTAGAGCCATTTCAAAACAAAATTAACGATATATATAGCACCGATACAATTAAAAAAGATTCTCGCACAGAGACACAAAGACACAGAGCCTCAGAGATAAATCTTTTCTGGTCTAACAGGATTTTTTAAGTATATCCAGGACAGGGTCGGGAAGCACCTTGATTTTCCGGTCTTCGCCCATGCAGATCAGGGTGACGCTGGCGCTTACGGCTTTCTTTCCGTCTACGGTTACCCGGTTGTCAAAGACAACACGCCGGCTTGCGCAGGAGGAGACCCAGGTCTCGACCTCTGCTTCCTGGTCGTATTCCACAGGACGGTGGTAGTCGCATTTAACATGTGCAACCGGAAGGTAAACCCCTGCGTCTTCCATGTCCTTGTACACGATACCCCGCTCACGCATCCACTCGACCCGGGCCTCTTCAAACCAGGCCAGGTACTGGCCGTAGTAGACAAATCCCATGCGGTCGACTTCAGAGTATCGGGCACGCTTTCGTATGGTAATCAAATCATGCACGGTTGAGTATCCTTGAATAATATTTATCGCCTGCTTTTCCCTGGATAAAAGACATATGGACTTTCTCTATCTGGTCTGTATTCACCCATCGGCATATGGTCAAAAAAAGACACTCTGGGCTTCTTTTTCTTTCGTTTTAACACAAAGATGGTTTTGCGATCCTCTTGGTCACCCGGCTCAAATGACGGATCAATACGAAAACGGCCTTTTGTGTCAATAAACCCCCATTTCCCATCTTTTTTAACAGGAGCAAGGCCTTCCCGAAACATGTCTGCTGCTTCAAACTGAGGCGGAATCTGATACTTGACAGGTTGTTTTTTCTCTCTGAAACTTGTTCCTGAGCATCTACAGGCAACCAACACAACAGCAAACAAAGCAACGAAAACAAATATATGGTGCACGTGTGTTTATTTTTTTCTGTATATCCTTTCACGATTCACCTCCCAACTGTTCAGCTTTTTACATCCTGCAGTGCCTTATCCACCTGTTTTTTGAAGCGTTCGAGATTAATGCGGGAAAGTGCGGACAGGGTCAGCACTTCGCGTCCGGTTTCTTCTGACAGCTCAGCCGCAACCTCCAGGGCATTGTCGTATTCAGCTTTGGACACCATTACCAGCTGGGGTTTTCTGGAGATTTCAATGTCATAGGCTTTGAGTTCCTTGTTTACGGTGCGGAAGTTTTCCAGGGGTGTCTTTCCGTTGAGCGGCTGCGGTTCCACCAGGTGAACGAGCAGAGAGGTTCGGCGTACGTGGCGCAGGAATTTGTGTCCCAGTCCTTTGCCCTCATGGGCCTGCTCAATCAGTCCGGGAATGTCTGCCATGATAATTTTGCGGTATCCACCGATGTCCATAATGCCGATATTCGGATTCAAGGTGGTAAAGGGGTAGTCCGCGATTTTAGGCCGTGCCGTGGTCATGATCTTGACCAGGGTGGATTTTCCGCAGTTGGGCAGGCCGACAATCCCGACATCCGCGATCAGTCGAAGTTCAAGGTCAATGAGTCGTTCTTTTCCTTCACCGCCTTCTTCGTACTCCCTGGGCGTCTGGTTGGTGGGGCCGGCAAATGCGGTATTGCCCCGTCCGCCCTTTCCGCCCTTTGCAGCCAGGTATTCCTGGTCTTTTTGCGTAAGGTCGGCAAGGAGTGTTCCGTTTTCATCTTTGATCATGGTGCCCTCAGGAACGGTAATAATGATATCCTGGCCGCTCTTGCCGGTTTTTTTCTTCCCCATCCCCGGCTTTCCGTTTTCCGCAGCAAACTCTCGGACTCGAGCGATATCCCAGAGGTCACTGACTCCAGTTGCGGCACGAAAAATCACGTTCCCGCCCCGTCCGCCGTCGCCGCCGTCCGGACCGCCGCGCGGCACGAATTTTTCTCTGCGAAAACTCACACAGCCATGTCCTCCGTTTCCGCTTCGGATCGTGATTCGAGTTTCGTCAACAAACATGGGCTGTCCTCACGCTTTCCATATCCTCACGCATTTCCCGGGCTGCATCACGGACCGCGTCCTGCCATTGTTGTGTTTCGTTTCGCTCATAGGCAAAGATGATTCCCCGGGAGGAATTCACCACAGCACCCAGGCCCTTTGAATCAAAGAGTCCTTCAAGTTCCTTTGCACCGCCGCCCTGCGCGCCATAACCGGGTACAAGCAGTACAGACCGGCAAAGCAGTTCTCGCACGATCCTGGCTTCTTCCGGACAGGTCGCACCGGCCACAGCCCCTGCCGCGCTGTATCCGCTCGCGCCAATCAATGCCTCGCCCCATTCATGAACTTTCTCGGCCACGGCGGTAAACATGGGTTTTCCGCCGCAGTCCAGATCCTGAAATTCCGATGAGGAGGGATTGGATGTTCGGACAAGGATAAAAACGCCCTTGCTGAACTGGGTGCATTTATCCAGAAAGGGTTGAATCGCGTCGCTTCCCATGTAAGGATTGAGTGTAACTGCGTCAAACGGTGAATGCTCTCCCAGGTGGGCGTCCGCGTATGCTGCTGCCGTGGATCCAATGTCTCCGCGTTTGATGTCTCCGATGACGAGCAAGCCCTTTTCCGCGGCCCGCTCTGCGGTCCTGAAGTAAACGTCCCAGCCCCGGTGTCCAAGGGCTTCGTAAAAAGCCACCTGGGGTTTGACCGCAACCGCATCATCCGCAACCGCATCAATAATTCCGCAGTTGAACTCCAGAACCGCATCTGCG
>CAZGEP010000234.1:0-5166 GCA_964524955.1 uncultured Planctomycetota bacterium
CGCGCACCTTTCCGTCAAAGGAATACCCCGCGATATGCGATGTTCCGAATGCCACCTGCTCCAGCAGGTGTGTGTCAATAACCGGTTCATTCTCCCACACATCCAGCACCGCGTGAATCCGCCCCGACAAAAGATTCGTTTTCAGGGCTTCCGAATCCATAACCGCTCCCCGGGATGAATTCACAAAGAGTGCACCGGGAACAAGCTGCTCAAAGAAATCCGCGTCCGCCAGATGAAATGTGGGATATTTCCCTTCTCGCTCCAGAGGCACGTGAACCGTTACCATGTCCGCCTGCATGACTTCGGAAAGCGGCCGGAACTTCGTATCACCGGTCAGATCCCGCAGCGGCGGATCATTGAGCACAACCTCCATGCCCAGTGCCCGGGCTTTGCGGGCAACCCGTGACCCCACGTTGCCCACCCCGACGATCCCCAGCGTCTTATTCGAAAGCTGAATATCGTGTTTGAGTGAAAACGCCAAAAGCGCGGACATCACGTATTCGGCAACCGAGTTGGCATTGGAACCCGGCGCACTGGCAAACCCGATTCCCTGCGATGCCAGATACGCGGTATCCACATGGTCAATGCCAATGGTCGCGGTCCCAACAAACGCGACCCGACTCCCGGAAAGAAGCGCTTCGTCTACACGGGTTACTGACCGCACCAGCAGGATATCCGCCTCGCGGACACGATCCGGATTCACCTCCCGTCCTGCGCACAGCGTCACTTCTCCGATTCCGGAAAAAGCCTCGCTGACAAACGGTATGTTTTCATCGGCTGTAATCTTCAGAACAACCTCCAGTAATGTAATTGTTTTCAGACAGAACTGCATCCTGTCGTTCTTTCGCTGAATTCGAGTTCTATTATAGCCGCCTGTTTTATAATTCAACAAGATATCCGTCGTGGAAATAAACGCTAAAAGCGTTTTTTTAATTTTACCATTGAATTTCTTTTTATGCCTCTTATGATATATCTTTTTTCTTCAGCATAAACACACTTTCTTTCTACGTAAGGAGAAACCGCATGAGCAAAAATAATATCGGCCTGGTAGGTCTTGCTGTAATGGGCCAGAACCTGGTATTGAATATGGAACGAAACGGTTTTTCGGTTTCCGTATTCAACCGGACCACAAAAAAGACCGAAGATTTTATCAACGGACCGGCCAAGGGAAAGAATATCACCGGAACCCAAACTATTGAAGAATTTATTGATTCCCTTGAAAGCCCGAGAAAAATCATGCTCATGGTCAAGGCGGGCGACCCGGTAGATAAATTCATTGATACAATTGTTCCGCTTCTGGACAAGGGAGACATCCTGATCGACGGCGGCAACTCTCACTTCCCGGATACCATCCGCAGAAACCAGTCCCTCAAGCAAAAAGGCATTCTCTTTATCGGTACGGGTGTCAGCGGCGGTGAAGAGGGCGCGCTCAATGGTCCTTCGATCATGCCCGGCGGACAGAACGATGCGTATGATGCCGTGGAATCTATTCTGACCAGGATTTCCGCCCATATTGAGAATGAACCGTGCTGCACTTACATTGGACCCGATGGAGCCGGACATTTTGTAAAAATGGTTCACAACGGCATCGAATACGGAGACATGCAGCTGATCTGCGAAGCCTACTTCCTGATGAAACACCTGCTCGGCATGGAAGCCGAAGAGCAGCACAATGTTTTCAAAGAATGGAACAGCGGTGACCTGGACTCCTACCTGATTGAAATCACCACAGACATTCTTGCGAAGAAGGATGCGGAAAGTGGTCAGCCACTGGTTGAGGTCATCCTTGACACCGCAGGTCAGAAGGGAACCGGCAAATGGACCAGCGCTTCCGCGCTGGATCTCGGCATTCCCACCCCCACCATGACCGAAGCCGTTCTTGCACGATTCATGTCAGCAATTAAAACGGAACGCGTCGCCGCCTGTAAGATCCTCGAGGGACCGACAAAGAAATTTGATGGGGATAAAAGCGAATTCATCCAGGCAATTCACGACGCGCTCTACGCCTCCAAGGTATGCTCCTATGCTCAGGGCTTTGCGCTGATGAAGGCTGCCGGAAAGGAACACGGCTGGACTCTGGACTTCGGAAAGATCTCCATGATCTGGAGAGGCGGATGCATCATTCGCGCGCGCTTCCTGCAGCGAATCAAAGACGCCTATGACCGGAATCCGGACCTGGAAAACCTGCTGCTGGATCCCTACTTCAAAGACATCGTGGTCGGCAATCAGGAAAACTGGCGCAAGGTCGTGGCCACAGCAGCCGAGTGCGGACTGCCGGCACCGGCCTTCAGTTCATCCCTGGCCTACTTTGACTCCTACAGACTGGACCGCCTGCCCGCCAACCTGCTTCAGGCACAGCGGGATTACTTTGGTGCGCACACCTATCAGCGGATCGACAAGGAGGGAGTCTTTCACACCGAATGGACCAAAGAATAGGTTTCAATATCGCAACGATGCAGTATCATCGGTATCGAAATCGAAGTCACGGCTGAAATCGATTTCGATACCGATTTCTTCTATAGTCAGCCCGACAAATGAACACGTTTTTTACAGTATTCATACAAGCTTCAATACCGTTTGCTGAAAAACCAAAAATGAACCTGTCCCCTTTGATAAACGTTCTATTCATGGAACACGGTAAAAAGTTTATTGACAATCAATCAACAGTTACTATAATATTAAGACTTCATTTATAATACTGAATCATTCATCTTTCTACGGTCTAAATGATGGTATTATCTTTCAACAAAAAAAATCTGATCACACTTTCATTCACCTTCTTCTTGATTGCCGCGGGTGCATCACTATTTGCGCAAGACGCTTCGCCGCAGCAAAATCTAAAATACGCAAAAGGCCTTTGGGAAAAGTTCCGGTTTGACGACATGGCCCGCGATGAACTGAAGACCCTGGCCAAATCCGGTTCAACACCTCAGAATGTAAAAAAAGAAGCCTACAAAACCCTTTCCGAAATCTGTTCGGACCTGGCGTCCAGGGAAACAGATCCCAAAGAACGTGAAAAACTTCTGAATCTGGCCAGTGAATACCTGACCAAATCCGGCGTAGCCAAAAACAGTCTGGAATACGCACTGCTTCGGTTCAACATGGTCAAGGCACTTATTCGATCACTGGATCAGAAAAAAGAATCCGGAACACTCAGCCCGGAACAGGCAAAGGAACTCAAACGAAAAGCCATCTCTCAGAGCCGGGATGCCCTGTCCATATTAAAGCGGATCTCCGAAGCAAAGAAAAAAGAATACGAACCGCTCTCTGACAAGTTCTGGGAAGCTCCCAAAAAACGGCAGAGAGACACGAAGTTCATGAAACACTTCAATCAGGTTGCCTTTGAATACATTGAGTCCACACTCAAGTGGGCTGAATTGCGCGTGACTATTGCCGAACTGTATGACAGGGGCGAATCCGAACGCTACAGAGGACTCAAAAATCTTCTGAAGAACCTGGAAGATTTCCGCTTCCTTATCGACTTCCCGGTTCCCAATGCGGAATGCAGCATCCTTGCGGGCCGTGCAAAAGCAACTCAATCTGAACAAAAGAAGAACCTGTGGGCGGATGCCATTGGTAATTTTGACGAAGCCATCAATGCCAACGCAAAAGGCCAGCCGCCTGCAGTCAGAGAGATGCTCAAGCGCGTCAAACTTAAAGCCTACATGACAAAAATTAAGGTCTGCAAGAATTATAAAAAATGGAAAGATGTTGAGAAAACCGCACTGGACTTCCGGCGCGACTTTCCAAACTGCAAATACAAGTGGCTGATATATATGATGGAGATCGAGCGTGCCCTGGCCGTGGCCCACATGGCCAATACCGGAAAGAAAGGATATTCCATCAAGGCGGCCATGGCAATTGTGATTTCGCTTCAGCGCAGAATCCCGAAAAAAGATGGCTGGCAGCGCAATGTGGAAGATGCGATTAAAAAAATTAATGAAATGGTAGGCAATGCAGAGGTCAATGACCCTGAAATCCTGTTCGGTATGGCCAACAGTGCCCACGGTGACCGGAATTATGCAGAAGCTGCCGAACTCTACAAAAAATGCCTTGCCAGGAACGTCAGTCCGGGCAAAGGCGTCAAATATCGTCCTGAAGCCTGGCTCAGGCTCGGTTTGAGCTACTATTTTTCTGAACCCAAACGTCTGTATGAATCTGCCATTGCCTTTGGTCAGTGTGTGGAAGAATTTCCGCCAAACACATACAACAAAAAGAAATACCCGGATGTTTACAAAACCACGCTGGACTGTGCCAAGAAAATGAGAAGCATGTTCTCCATGCGTTACAAAAATTCCGGTCTGAAATTTGACAAAGAGCTTGAAACCGCGAGCCTGGAAAAACTCAAGGAATTTCCTGAAGCCAGCCCCTATTATCATCTGGGCAAAAGCTACAGAGATAAGAAGCAATTCAAAGAAGCAATTGAGATGTTCAAAAAGGTCAACAAGATTTCGGATAAATATGAGGCCGCATTATACAACATCGGATACACCTGCTATATGTGGGGCATGGACATTAAATCCGAAAACGCAAATCAGCATAACAAGAAATCCCTGGGATTGCTTGACCAGGCTGCCGGCGAACTCAATCAGTTTATCCAGTGGATAAAAAAAGACAAAGTGGTTCCGGACGAAGCCACCAAGAAACGGCGTCAGAATTTTCTCTCCTATGCCAAACTCCAGCTGGCCATCATTGCCCAGGACAAGGGCAATACGGACAAGGCCATTGAAATGTTCAACACATATCTGAAAAGCGCCACGAATCAGGAAAATAAAGTCAAAGTATATCAGTACCTGTACAAGGCATACGACACCAATGACAACATCAAAAAACTGGTTGAGATCCTGGACAACCTTGAAAAAATTAAAGGACAGTTCTTCTCCGGTGGCCAGAAACAAAAAGATAAACTTCTTCAGGGGGCCTACCTGAGAATCGGTGCAAAAATGCTCAAGAAGGCCAATGAACTGCAGGAAAAGGATGCAGCGGGTTCAAAAAAAATGAACAAAAAAGGCCTCTGGTATCTCCAGAAAGCCCTGGCCTTCGGTGGTGGTGATATGCCGCGCTCCGAACTTTTCCGTCTGATCGCGGAAAAGATGTACCAGATGAAAGAATACGAAACCGCTTTTTATTATTACAATGAATACCTTAAAACCCTGCCCAAGGGTG
>CAZGEP010000235.1:0-5093 GCA_964524955.1 uncultured Planctomycetota bacterium
TTGCGGGGTGACCTGCGGTCCGGGCTCAGGACAAATGCTGAGAACTGAATCGTCTGTCCCGGCTGATAAAGGGGCTTGTCGGTCATCAGAAAAACACTCGACGGTTCACTCTCCTGAGATGTGCGACCGTTTTTGCGGATCCGGACATGTCCGAAGACCATGCTCGTGCCCAGTGACGAAACCACCCGCACATGGCATGGGACAAAATTCAGATGGTTCATGCCGGCAGAGGGAAACGAGAAATAACACATCCCGTCCGGACTTGTATCCCGATGACGCACCTGGTTTCGGAAGGTTCCGTTGGAATTCTGCTGCGCAACCCGGGCGGATACCGGAATACCGGCAATCGGTTTTCCGGTTTTGCGGCTGGTTACTGTAACCTCAACCCGAATCGGTTCACCGGGCAGAATGCTCTCCTGAACGCACATGCGGACGCATTGTGTATCAAAGAACACTTCCGGATGCAAAAGAATACCGGCAAAGACGCAGACCAAAAGAACAGCCAGGCTGACTGCAGGCAGCAGACGGTGATATCCTTTTTTCATAGCGAATCCTCCGTGCGGGTTTGGTTGAGTTTTAAAAAGATATCCATGAATTCGTTTTCGCTGAATATACGTGCATGGCCATCCGCAAACACGACCGCATAGGCGATTCCATCATGGCGCAGAAAGGGGTAATATACAACCGGTGTCCCTGGGGAAAGATCGTGAAGAGATGTTCCGCAGCCTTCAAACAGATAATAGAGCCGGTTGATTTGAAGTCCGTTCCGACCGGACACCGGTGCGGGTTCCAGATCCGCCGGGCTGGCCAGCATGGACGGATCTGAAATATAATCCGGATAGAGCTGCCACAGATAATCCGGCATGGTCCCGTCTTCAAAGTCCTCATCTGAATATACGATGATGGCGATCATGATCTGTTTGAGGTTGCTGATTCTTCCGTAACCGCGCCACCGGGGCCAGGATTCGGAGGCCGATCGTTTTTGAAGATACGAGAAGGTTGGAAAAAAGAGCAGTGCTGAGACCAGGAAAATACCGATCAGGTGTCTTTTCCAATGCATTGAATATCCTCCCCAAAATAGATGCTTGATGAAAGTCGGCCAATCTAATTTCGCTCAAAAGGACCAGCTGGCTATTATATAGTATCACAAACTATTAAAATGTCAAGCCTATTTCTCTTTATCATCCCCCTCAAGCTGAAAATCAGGAAGTGTAAAACCATGTCTTACAGAGTGTTAACAGATCCTCGAAAAATAATTTGTTATTTTTCATAGAATTTGGGTTGACAAAACCGAATGGTGTATTATAATACTAATACACTAATACAGGAGTGATTGATTTAATGGTCAGAGAAATTTTCAGTTTTCAGGTGCTTCCCACATCGGGTGTTCCGATCTACCGGCAGATTATGGACCAGGTCAGGAACCAGGTTGCTGCCGGACGGCTCAAGCCCGGAGATCTGCTTCCGTCTGTCCGCACGGTGGCAGAGCATCTGGAGGTCAACCACATGACCGTGTCCAAGGCATACTCGCTGCTGGAGCGCGAGGGTGTTCTTGAGCTCATGCGCGGCAAGGGCATGCGCATCCGCCAGGCAGCCGCTGAAGAGGAGAGTATGGAACAGCGAATCAGTGAGATCGAACCCCTGCTCAAAAACGTGGCTGTTGCCGCATGGCAGCTCAATCTGCCGCCTGAACAGGTGCTTGAGAAACTATCAACGATTCTGAAAAGAAATCAGGAGAAAGAAAATGGATAATTCCGTCATTCACATGTCAGGGGTAACCAAAGCGTACAAAGACAAGACCGTCTTGAACAATCTGAACTTCGATTTAACCCGCGGATCGGTCACCGGGCTGCTCGGCAAGAACGGTGCGGGCAAGACTACGCTGATCAAGTCTGCGCTGGGCCTTATCAAGCCCCAGTCCGGAGAGATCAGGGTCATGGATGAAGCGGTCTGGGATCTGAGCCCGGAAGCCAAGGCCCGGCTCGGTTACGTTCCCCAGGAACCCTCCCTGTATGAGTGGATGAAGGTCGGCCAGATGCTGGATTACATAGGCGCTTTTTATCCCGAATGGAACCGGGACCGGGTAATGCAACTGCTCTCTGAGTGGGAGATTGACGCTGCCGGACGCATCAAGACGCTCTCTGTGGGCCAGAAACAGAAGCTCGCGATTCTTGCAGCCATCGGCCATGAACCGGAACTGCTGGTATTTGACGAACCTGTGGCCAACCTGGACCCCATGGCCCGCAGGCAGTTTCTCAAGACCATTCTGGACATCGCGGCTGAGGGAGACAATACAGTGCTTTTTTCCACGCACATCACCTCAGACCTGGAGCGCGTGGCCGACCGGGTGGCGGTTCTCAAGGGTGGGAAGATTGTCTTTAACAATGAACTGGACGTGCTCAAGGACTCGGTCAAGCGGCTCCATATTGCATCAGAGAAAGAGCTGCCCGCTGAGTTCGCGATTGACGGTACTCTGCATGCTGACGTGTCCGGCAGCCAGGCGCGGGTAACGGTTCAGGACTGGAGCGCGGAAAAGAAGGCAGAGCTTGAAACAAAATGGAACGCAGAGGTCACAGTCGAAGATCTGAATCTGGAAGATATCTTTCTGGAGATGCATGGATGACACTTTATAAAACAGCATTTCTCGGGCTTCTGAGGCGCCGGTCGATCTGGATGTCACTTGATTTTATTCTGCTGTGGTTTATTCTCTGCCTGACACTTTTCTTTATCGACCGGGTGAATCCGCAGCATAATCTTCGTTTTGTTTACGGGCTCGGATTTGCCGGGCCGTTTCTGCTCGGCCTGTATAGCGGCGCGTATTTCCGGGAGCACTTTTTTTCTCATTTCAGAAACCTGGTTCCCCAATACCGCACGGTGCATCTCAGGACGGGCTGTATGTTTCTTCTTTTTGTAAGTATTGTCACAGCACTGATGGCCTGGCCCTTCTGGGTTCCGGAACTTAATTTTACCCTCTGCCTTTTGCTAACACTTGTATATCTGTGGAGCGGATTTGCGCTGGGTGTGTATCAAACGATTGTCAGCCAGATTCTGGCCGGCTGTTTTGCCGGATTCGGATTATCTTTCGGGATTATCTATGCTGCTGAACTCAAGGCTCTGTCCGGAGAACCACTACGGTTTTTGCTCTTTACCATGCCGGTGTTCTTATTCCTGCTTGCCTGGCATCATCTGCTTGCGCGCGATCCAGACTATGTTCATTTCTCTCGGAACTGGACCTCCATGTGGGAAACCGCGAATATCAGGGAAAGCAGCGGAGTCCTGGCCCGAATCAACCGCCTGCCTGATCTGCTGTTTACGCCGCAGGTTCATACGGTTTCCGGATCAAGCCTCTTTCGCCGGGTTCGGCGGCTTCAATCCGGCATGATGTATAATACCGGTGCCTGCCTTGGGTGGCTGCTTCTTACGCCGGTCTTTTTTATGTCCGGGAATATCAAGGTCATCGCCATGTATCTCTTTATTTATTCGTTTCTGATATTTGCCACGGCCATGGATACGGGTCGCCAGATAACACAGAAGAAATGGTGTGAGCATATCGGATGTATGCTGCTTAGCTCGGAGAGAAGAAAGACATTTTTCCGGGATCTCTGTCTGGCATGGCTGGTACGGCTGATTCAGATCTGGATTGTTTATTTCGGAATTCTGATCGGAACCATGTTTCTCTTTCAGCTCCATCCTGGGTACCGGGAGGCACTGATCCGGATCATCATCTGTGTGAATCTTCCAGCATTTATCCTTATGTTCAGTCTGTATTTTCTGGTATCTCTTTACAGCCGAACAGCAGCCGCAATCACCTGTGTTATCCTCTTTAGTGCATTAATCGGAACCGGGATCGGCGGCGGATGGTTCCATGTCGGCTGGCTGTATCAGGGGCTGTTCGGGATAATGATGACGTCAACCGCGCTGCTTGCTTCTGCAGCAGCACGAAAGAGATGGGCATCCGCAGACCTTGGCTGATCTGTCAGGAGGCGAATGAACCAGTCCTTAATGGTTAATCAATTTTTTGAAGAGGTGAGAAATGGAAAAGTTGTTAATTTGTATTCTGGCAGCAACGACGGCGATCTTTGCGGGATTGTATTTTTCTGAAATCACTGAAAGCAGGAATTTGAATCGAACCGCTTCTGCGGAAAAAGCGGAACGCCTGAAAAGGGAATGCGAAAAGCTTAGATTTGAAACGGGCAGGATTTCTGAAGAGAAAAATATTATTGAGAAAAAACTGATTGATGAAAAAGACAATCGTTTTAAAACCGCAGCAGAACTTGAATCGGTCAGGCAGAATCTCAAAGTGCTTACATCAAAACTGGAAGCAGTGAAAAAGGTGTCCGCGGACCAGCCGGCTCATAAAAGTGCATCAGCCCAGCCAGCAACGCCTGCAACAGCAGCGGATGAAACAGCTGAAAAAGAGAAAACGACTGCTGATAAACCCGAAAAGAAGACAGCCGGAGTCGGAGGCGGTAAGGCCATGCGGGAGCATATCAGAAACATGCTCAAAGATCCGGCTATGCGCAAGATGATGGAAAATCAGCAGAAAACAGCAATCATTAGCCTGTATAAGGATTTCATGAAGGACCTGGACAAAGAAACAAAGAATTCGTTCTCACAAATCCTGACAGATATGGCCATGGAAGCAATGGTCATGGGCTTAAAGTCTATGGGGAAAACGGATGCAGAGGCACAACGCCGGGCGATAAAAACCGGTAAAGCATTGAACAAAAAGTATGATCAGAAAATTCAGGATCTGCTCGGGCTGGATCGTTTTCAGGCGTATGAAGAATACAATAAGACCAAAGATTACCGGTCAGCGCTGAATAATTTCAACACCGCGCAAGCGGACACAACAGGTTCCCTTACTTCCGATCAGATGAATGACCTGCTCACCATTGTACGGGAAAAACGGGAGCAGCAGGAACTGGGTACGGTTGAGAGCAATCCCATGAATCCGGCATTTAACAGGCAAGTCATGGATAAACAGCTCAAGCGGATGCAAGAGGTGGATGATGCGGTGATCAAACGGGCCGAGGTCATTCTGCTGCCGGAACAGATCAAGGGGTTGAAGGAATCTCTGGAAGGTCGCATGG
>CAZGEP010000236.1:0-5091 GCA_964524955.1 uncultured Planctomycetota bacterium
ACTGTCTTCGATCAGATCCGGATAGCTGGGCCCCCGTGCCGGGTCGTTCTCATAGAGCACGATCTCAGGCTCAGACCAGAGAATCCGGCCGTCTTTTTCAATGCCGCCGGAGAGCCATGCCACATTCCGGCTGCCTCCGGAAGCGCCCTGGTTGTAGGAGCGCATGCCATTGTTGTGATGCCAGAGCAGGTATTTTCTATTCTCGCATTTCCATGCAAAGCAGGCAGCCCGTGGATGGCGGACCTGATCACCGGAAGCGTATTTTTCATAGGCCGTGGGCTCCCAGGTCCGACCCTGGTTTCGGCTGTAGGTGCAGCCGGGGGATCCGTCCACGGTTCGGTAGACAACATAAAAGGATCCATCGTTCAGGGGTACAAAGCTCTGCTCTTCAGAGACTACACCACCGCCTTCCGGGCCGTGGATTCCTTCTTCTCCGTCAGGAAGCGTTTCCCAGCTCGCATTCGCCGGATCATCCTGCGTGAAAAGATCAGCACTGCTGAGCAGTACACCCTGAGTAAAGAGAAAACTGCCTTCGCCGTACCGGCCGATCTTGATCAGCGGAACATAGGTTGTGCCCTCATGCGCGAATGCCTTGCCCACATTCCAGATAAAGCGAATTTTACCCTGGTAGGGATTCTTCCGGTCCACGTCCATCTCCCGGACCGGAATTTCGTACCGCTGGTCCGACCAGGTCTTGCCGTGGTCATCGCTGTACTTGAAGACAAAATGACCCAGGGAATCGACTCTGGGAAACTTGCCGCCTTTAAAGGGCGGGTCATCGGCCACGACTTCGCGTATATTGTCCGTGTTGTGATTGTAGAAACAGAAGACGCGTCCGGACGGAGCCTTGAGCAGCACAGCATAGGCGGATTCTGGAATTTCCGGCGGTTCCAGATCCACCGGCTCTGACCAGGTTTTTCCCATGTCAGTGCTTCGCATGGCCACCACATGCTGACCGGGCTGTCCTTCGCGGTCTTTGCCCGTGGTCATCTGGCAGAGCCAGGCATTGTCATCGGTTTTGATCAGATACGGCTGATCGCAGTAATACTCTGAAGGAATTTCCAGTCCGTACTGCAGATCTCTGAAATCGGGTATTTGTTCCATTGTGACTTCCTTAATAAAGAGTAATGAGTGAACAGTGAGGAGTGATGAGTAAAAAACTCTTTACCCTTCACTGTGCGCGCACTTTTCCGTATAATGCGCGCGCCGCATTTGCGCGTATTCAACATTCTCACCGCCCAGAGGCAAATCCATATCTTCAGGCTTTACGGTCAATTCTCCGGGATGCCACAACGGCGGATGCGGACCGATAAAGCCCAGGTTCATGTAAAAGGGCTTGTCCGTGGAAATGTCGCGGACATACTCCACACCGGTTTTGCCGATAAATCCGTCTGCACTGTCATCCTCGTCAAAGGGATGGGTGTATTTGGACAGATGCGTCTTCCAGGAATCCCGAAACGCCTTGAGCATGCTTTTCTTTTCAAGGTACGCGGTATAGTCGTCGTCATTGTGCATGGTCTCCCCGTCGTCCAGCACCTGCACTACATGGTCGAATCCATAGGCAAGGATGTCCTCGTGGTCTTCCTTGACATCCATGCCAACGCCGTAGCGGTCAATGTAGTGGTGCTTGCCGATCATGGCCGTTGTATATCCGCTGGTGCGCAGGTGGTGCATGAACGTATCGCTGCGCAGATCTTCAGTAATCGGTGTGCTCATGTTGCCGCAGACCTTGTGCTGAAAATTGTGCAGGCCTGTGACAATACAGTTCCTTGCCGGCTGGCAGAGCGGGGACGCGCAGTAGGCGTTGTGAAAGAGCGCGCCGCGATCGGCCAGCTTGTTCAGGTTGGGGGTGTGGCTGCCCAACCCGTCTCTGCGGAAATGATCCGTAATAATCAGGATGATATTCGGCTGCATGCCTTACGTTCCTCCAAAAAAAGTATCCCCATGAACCATGTTCTCCCTTTATTTTTATAACTATACAGGTATAATCAGCGTTGTAAATAGGATTATCCAGACAGGTTACGGCACAATAGAGACAAGAGGCCCGAACGAACCATGAACAGACAGACAGAAAAATATCTCGACCCCAAAACCATCGGCCGCTGCAACCGTATACTGGCATCCATTACCAACCTGATGCCCCCGGTCAGTATCGGAAGCATTGACTTTGTGATCAAAATTCTTCATGATGTCATGGGCACGGAATACAAGCCCAGCCACAAGCTCCATACGCATCAATGGTTTGAGCTGTCCATTATTACCCGGGGTGCGCTTCGTTACACAACCGAAGGGGGCGAAATAGTATACCGGGAGGGGGATGTATTCTTTATGCCGCCTCACACTCCGCACAACTGGCAGCCGGAAGAAATACCGTATGTGATTACCGGATTTCAGGCCGGTATCCGGGCGCAGAACAGCCTGGCCGATGACTTTGTTGAAAAATTGCCCGCACAGATTGAACGCCGCGGATTTTATTACCCGGATCAGAAAAAACTTCTGGAAACCGCCCGGACCTGGCAGCAGGAAGTCTTTGCGCGTAAGACACTCCATACACAGAAAATTCCCGTGCTCATCCATTTCTTTCTACTCACATTCTTTCAGTCACACTTTGGAAGACAGCTGCGCAAGATTGCAACCGCCAATGAACCAGGGGATGCGCACCACGCCCATACCGCAAACCTGGCCCGAGCCTACATCCAGGAACATATGCGAAACCCCATTACCCTGGATGAAGTGGCCATGCACTGCGGATTCAGCCCGCGCCACCTCAACCGGATATTCAAGAACGTCTGTCAGGTCTCGCTCGGGGATTTTATCATTCAGGAAAAAATGAAGACCGCGGCCCGGGAACTCCAGGAAACCTCCAACCTGGTCAAGACCGTTGCCTATGGACTCGGATACGCGGATGTCAGCTACTTCTGCCGGGTCTTCAAAAAGACCACCGGCCAGACCCCGGAAGAATACCGGGTGAGCATTTAAGACTACAACGCAGGATTTTCGCGCCCGCGCAAATTTTTAAGTTGTAGTCTTGACCCTGTTCGCGCGGGATTAGTTGAGCGTCCTGAAGAATGGAAGGGTTCCTCCGGACCGTTGGAATTTTTTTTTGATCCAAGGCCAATAAAACGTATAATAGTGTACTTCAGGCAGGCGTTGACTGCATACTAATGACTTAATCAAGGACACCGATGAATACGTAGTGTCCCTGAAGAATGATTATCGGTATGAATTCGTTGGCGATAAAAAAGCAAAGCAGAATTGCCGCCGAAGGCGGCTTGATTTACATTAGAATTTGATAAGATCTATGAAACCAATCAATGTGCTGCTTATTACCGGTGACCATATCCGGCATGATGCGTTCGGGTGTAATGGGAATCCGTTTGTTCGTACGCCTGCCTGTGACCGGCTGGCGGAAACCGGGGTCACGTTTCAGAATTCATTTACTCCGACTCCCATTTGTGTGCCGTGCCGCGATTACCACGGGGAATTATCCGCATGTCTGTACAGGCGAAAAGTCCAACAAGGGCCGCATTCGTGATGATCAGGTCAAGATCGCTGAGCACTTTGTCCGGCATGGATACCGGACCTATGCTCTGGGCAAACTCCACTACGTTCCATATTCTCCACCCGGCAAAAAACGGCTGCTTCACGGGTTTGAGCACGCGGAGCTTTGTGAAGAGGGGCGGATTTTGAAAGAGTTTTCTCCGGACAAACATACCCCGGGACTGGAAGACTATCACGATTATCTCTATTCCGTTGGGTACGGCGGCTATGAACGGGCGCATGGTATCGGCAACAATGATATCCGACCCTGTCCCTCTCCGGTGCCGGCGGAACACTACGTGGATCGGTGGGTTGCGGACAGGACCCGGGCAGCCATCAGCAGGCATCTGGATGAGACCAATGCTCCGTTTTTTGCATGGATGTCTTTCCCTAAACCGCATTCACCGTATGATCCGCCTGAGCCGTATCACCGGATGTATGATCCGCGAGAGCTTCCCGAACCGGTGGGCATTGGTGAAGATGCGGACGGACTGGACCAGCGGAATCCGTATCTGACGATCCAGAGCAAGCGGCGGGGATTTGGTTATCTTTCTCCCCAGGGAGTCCAGCTGGCCCGGGCCCATTATTACGGAATGGTTACGTTACAGGATGAATGTATCGGCAGTGTGCTGGATCTTCTGGAGCAGAAGGGAGTGCGGGACAATACCCTGATTGTTTATACCGGAGACCACGGCGATTTGCTTGGAGATTTCAATTGTTTTTACAAATGCAACTTCCTGGACGGATCGGTCCGTATCCCGTCCATCTGGAATCTGCCGGGTGTGATCCCGCAGGGAGAAAAACCGGACGCGCTTATGGGGCTCCAGGATGTTCTTCCCACTGTGGCCGGTATTACTGAAACGAATCCTGGACAGGATGTTCAGGGAATGGATCTTCAGCCCGTCATGCATGGGGATACCGAAAAGGAGCGGGAGGTGTATATTGGCCAGTGTCTGGGACCGTCCACCCGTATGCAGCAGTACATGGCCTGCACCAAGGAATACAAGTATGCATACTGCGAGTTAAACGGTGTGCAGGAGCTTTATGACCGTGGGAATGATCCCGATGAACTGCACAACATTGCAGCGGAAAAGCCAGACATTACATCTGTGCTGCGCGAATACGTAATTCAGTGGTGCAAGGAAAACAGGGACACGGATATGCTTGATGGTGATCAGCTCAAACGGCATGACGTGGATGTATCGGAATTCTGCAGGTTTAACCACAACGGTATGGGTTGGCGGTGGTATTGAGGGAACTGCGGTCAATAGCTGGCGGTGCTTTGCACCGCAGTGAAGGTAAGAGCAGTAATATGGTCCTGCTTTCTCGCCGAAAGGCAGCCGCTGATGCAAAGAATACAAGAAAAGAGAATTATGTATGATCTCATCTGCTTTATCCTGTAAATCCTGTCTGAAATCATGTGAAATCAGGGACATGAGCATCGGTGTCCGTGATTAAGTCAGTAGTATGCAGTCAAAGCCTGTCTGAAGTACATTGAATAGGTATCTTCATTTTTAGTCGTTGCACTGACCGGGGATTGCAGGTCAACAC
>CAZGEP010000237.1:0-5031 GCA_964524955.1 uncultured Planctomycetota bacterium
ATGATGTTTCTGTTTTCAGCCATCGACCATAGACCATAGACCATTGACCATCGACCAAGCGTATCCTTCACTATACCATTATGCGCGTCAAAAGGAAATTTGTTGGAAAATTTCTGCAACAAAATTCAGATAACAGCTCATAAGTATATATAACCTTTTTATACGGAGTATTAATTATGGAAAATGAAAAAAACAATCACGAAAAAAAAGAAAAAAAGTCCTGGTGGAATGAGCACAATGAAACAGTTGTCATGACAATCCTCTGGATATTATGCATACTTCTTTCTCCTGTTTTCATTGCGCTAATCGCTCTTTATATCGGTTTGCACCTGGTGATACGTCTTCCGTTCATGATATGGTCCATACTGATGCTTCCTGTGGGGATTCTGATGATTCTGGCACCGGTGAAAAATACCTCCAGGCTGTACAATCATCCCCTGCTCAACCTGCTGACGCCTCCGGTCTGCGGACTGGTCGCCATGTTCAGAAATGTTCCAAAAGAAGAGCGAAAGCAGATCGCCAAAGCTGTCCAGTGGGAAACAAGAGGCCCCTGGAAACCCCACAGCATTGAATCGTATGTTACGGACACAAACCAGAGCGCGTGGTCCGCAAACCTTCAATACAAAAATCACGTATCAATGATAGCCGGGCTGTCGTATTTCAAAGCAATCTCCCGGCTGCCGGATGTGCTTTAACCGAATCTCACACAACCCTTTTTTTGGAGGAATCGTTATGTCTCAGGAGTGGAAACTGGAATGTATGAATGTCGGATGCGGGTATGTTGAATATTATAAATTCAATCCCGGCACAGGCAAAAAGTGTCCCAAATGCGGTGGCAGCACGTTCCCGAGAAAAATACGCTGACCCCGCGCTCCCGCTCCTCCCCGCGTCAAAGCGGGGAGGTTTTTTCCGCAGTATTCTGATTATCTGTATGTCCATCCTCTCTGTTGTTTTTGTCCGGTTCTTTTTTGTCACCAAAAATCCTGAAGTATGATGTGGTGATCGCTGTCGTCACGGAAGCCATCAACATTGCAACGTCAAACCCCTTGCCCATCATTCGTGCGGCCGTAAAGACTGCAAACCCGAACAGCGTTGAAATCAGAATATGAATATAATCTTTTCGAGTTAATTTATTTTTCTTCATGTTTGCCTCCCTGAATTGATGTGTGGACCTGCCTGGCCGTGTCAGTGAACGCAGTACTCCGTGTGTCCGGTCAGAGAATGCCGGATTCAGAGGGGTTCCTGCGCAGCCTGACTCCGAGCAAAGGGGTCAGGTCTTTTCCGGTTTCCGCTTTTTGCGCATCAATGTGTATCTCCGGGTAACATGTCATACTCTGTCTGCTCAAGAACTGACTTCTGGCTGAACTGACTCTTTACGTAAGTACGAACATCTTTTTCCGTCTGACCAAATGCCATGACAATGAGATCTGTGGCAATCTTAAACGCCCACAGACTGTTACCCAGCAGCCAGAGGTTGTCATCGACAAATGTTCCGGTGACAGCGGTATTGATTTTTGTTATGCCCGGCAGTCCAAAAACAACACTCTTTTCTCCATCCAGCAGTCCAAATGAACCGTCCGCAAGAAGATGTACACCAATACCAACGGCTCCTGCTGCCAGGACGGCTCCAAGGACTTTCTTTGCAGTGGTGTTGGCCTTTTCCGCAACAAAGGTGATGTAGTACTCGTAGAATTTCCTGGAAGCATACGCTGCCAGCGCACTGTGAAAAAGAAAATGACGATGCCAGCCGATTCCCAGCAAAGGGATATCAAGATCCGGAACGAGAAAGCCATGGTACAAACTGATCAGGGATGCCGGAACAATAATCCCAAGTTCAATCAGCATTCGCTGCTCAAGGTTTAACGAATTCCAATATACACCCAATCTGTCGGCCACATCACGGGTAAGTTTTAACAGGCAGCTTTCTCTGTATGGCGACAGATAGTATTGAGAACGATAGTACTCGACCATTCCGGTTCGAAACAGCGTTGCATCGTCTGCCTTTACAGTACGGCAGGAGATTTCTTTCGGGACCAATTTCATGCGGCATACCCCTTCATACTCAGGTGCTGATACAGCGGCAAATTCATATTGCCGGATTTCGTAAGATAGACGAACAGGTATTTGTTCAAACATTCCACCTGCGGACCCGGCTTTTCAATCTCTTCGAGCAGCATCCCGATTAATTGGGCACTTCCAGTCTGGGCGTCTGAAGCATTGATATTCAATTCGCTGTCAAAGGGATTCACCAAAGAAGTCAATGAATGCAGCATATCAGACTTGCTTTTTGATGTCTGACAGGTAATGCGGTAGGTTAGCACAAAATAACGCAATTCTTCAGTCAGGTCTGTACAGTTACAAATATCAGCAGACAGACCGAGGCATGTCTGCCGTTGTTTCAATGCATAACTGAGTTTGTTTAAAAATTTATCCATGTCAATCCCGAAAAGCTGTAACAGGACACGATTGACGGCCGGAACAATGAACAGGTCCTCCAATCCAAAGCCGCCAGTGAGTATTGCCGCAACCCAACCCGCCATCTTTGAAAGATTTCGGGTAAAGCGGGTATCATGAATATAGGCTATGAGTTCCTTTGCCGCAGTGTTGTAAAGAGAGTATGCTTTATTGTATTCATTCTTGTGATAATACGCATCTGCCTCTTCGATAAGTTTATCCCATTCTATCATAGCTGTATCTCCAGAAAGGTTACAGAATTCCTCTGTCTTCTTTGTTTCGCAGCAAAGCTGCTAATTGTGCAGGTGATTTTAATTTCATAACAAATGAACATCCTGTCCTGTCAGCCTTCCAACGGGGACAACCAAGGAAAAACTGATCCAGTGAACCGAAAAAACGCTTCTTTTCCTTGAGTACCAATGGTTCCTTATGAATCGGACAGATATAATCGTCACACTCGTCATTAAGGTGATTCTTTACCCGGGCTAAGACATTCCTTTTAACACTGCTATAGTCGAAGATGTCGTTCAGGTCATCTGCAGTAGAATGAAATTCAGGTATATCAGTACGTGCAAATAAATTCTGCATGTCAATTAGAGATATTTTCCGGGTGGCCCTGCAATTACCTCCATAAAAACCTGAGCACGCCCAAAAAAAATCTTCAGGTGTTATTACATCTCGGTCTTTTGGGAATTGCAGCACCATGGGCCGTTCACATATATGGCATTTTATGTTAAATACCGTCAGCCCAATGTGATACTGAAGAATATGTGCGTGATTTCTGTCCAGACGAAAGGTATCAAAAGAACCTGGCTGCTGGACGATTTCTCCTGCAATATCGTTTTGTTGTGCAATCTCAAATTTATGAAAGACACAGTCCCTTCCTTTCTTTATTTCTAACATTCTATCTCTGTCTTTTTCATTTAGGATACCGTCACGTCTGAATTTCCGGTCATAGTCCTCAAACTCATCGTTATAGCTCTTCACTCGATCAAATATTTCCCGTCTGGAGCACACATCTGATTCAGAGTCAGAGCTGTTGGCAAATCTTCCGACAAAGTCTCTTAATGCTATAGCTGCATTTGTGATCATTGTTCCTATGACAAATGTTGCATTCGCAATCCCATCCATCACTGCTGTTATAATTGACATACTCACTCTCCTTACGATACATTTTAATGCATAGAAACAAACACAACACTGCCAGATCTATGACAGGCTCGCGAGATTCAGAATCCATACCGCGTCTCTGCTCAGCTGCTTGATTCGAAGAGCAGAGCATGAATTAGTCCCGAAAGCTGATTTGGCGGTAACGCCTGCCTTAAGAAAAAGCACATACTGTGCCAATCAAAGTAATCACAAATAATCCGTCCGAAAGTTATGAAATAAGAGGGGTTAAGCAAAAAGGCGTGCAGGTTGACCTTAATAAAAGGGAAGGAAATAAAGGTGTGATAATACAACTATTGTTGTCGTTGCTTCTAATGCCGCAAAGTTTAAGAGTACAAATATATATATTTTGATGTTATATGCCGGCAACGCATACTCATGCCGAGGTACAGTAAATTAGAGGCATGATATAAATTCAATTGACTTCCATGACATCCTCAATCACATAGACATTCGTGTCGCGCTGATCACAGAGCTCTATCTCGCGCTTGAGTACAGCTGCGATGACATCGTTATCGGCCACTGCCTTCATCTGGCACAGTGAGTTCGCAAGCTGCCTTGACTCCTCGAACCTATTTGCTCGACGCAATACATCAACAAGGACAGCCGCACGGGTGACACCTTCTTCATTATCTTCAAATGGCGCAAGTTTGAGGAAGTTATCTGCTGCCATATTGCGATACTGAACCGCCTGCTCAAGCAACGTGGCATCATCACATACCCATGCCGCGCGCAGATATGATGTGCCGGCGACATGATTGTCCGTTTCATTCAATAATGCGAACCGAACGAACCTTCGGGCAAGCTCAGGAACATCTGACTCTACGAGCAGCGCCTGATAAACACGGCCTTCAATAATCCGCTCCGCATCTTCGAGCTTTGTTGAAAGATCGTTGTTTACAGAACTGCATTTTGAACATTCCTGCAGCCAGCAGTCCATCGTTGAGCGCTGCATTTCAGCAGGCCGTAAATCAAAATCCGGTCCGCCCATGGTATTTGTGCTTAACAGTACGCTACACGTTACGTCTGATCCGCATACAGAACAGGTCTGAACCTCCTGAATGATTTGTGTCATTAATTTTACCCTTCCTTTCCTAATCAATTATTCTACGGACGTAATTTCCATTCCGCTTTAATGCGGGCGCTACTACCGTTACAGGTCTTGCAAGGTCATCTTTCCAAAGGCAACCAGGTATCAGAATTCTGTTTCATTATTCACTATTAATTATCAATTGCAGTTTAACTTCCTTATAGATCAGGGAAGGGGGAATACAATTGATAATTGACAATTGACAATTGACAATTACTTTTTCGCAGACTTTATTATGCTTGTCAGCAGTTTCAGAATTTCAGTCAGATCTGAATTGAGACTTTTGAAATCTGATTCCTTTATATATTCAGTGCTGTGAA
>CAZGEP010000238.1:0-4942 GCA_964524955.1 uncultured Planctomycetota bacterium
ATTGACTTTAAAACAAGCGGGCTAATGACTCACTGAAAGTAGCCACGCCCAAATCTTTTTGAATTCTAAAAACTGCTCTGCCCGATGAATACAGCTGCAAGTGCATATCCAGGGACAATAAGACTTTTCAGAATGTTCCTGACAAAAAATTTAATTCCCAGAAATTGATATTTTGCGATTATCTCACCTGAACCGATTCCGATTCCAGTTATTGGCACCCTGTAAAATATCGCAACAAGAGCATGCCCAAGCTCATGTATTGTGACAGATATCATTAAATATACAATACAAATTATGACTGTCAGCGTTTTTCCTTTTTATGGCTTGGAACAGTAGTCTTCCCAATCCAGAATAATTGTTTCGAGGGTTATGGGATATTTCTTTCTTAGCCTTAGCGTTTCAGCATATGTATGACATTTTTTCCAAGCAGGAATCTTATCCGCAAAATCCAAATCTTCTTTGGGTATAGTAATATTAAGGTTATATTTCTGCAATGTTTTTACTGTTTATTCCGTCAGCAGGCAGCCCTGTTGAGTTCCTTTTAATTTCCCTTCTGATTCAGCTTCTTCTTTACGGTTTCAAAGAGAATCTCTTCAAGTGCTTCCTGGGCTGCCTGTTTGAGCAGGGGCAGTGCTGTGGAAAAGAACCGGGTTACGGGTTTGTATTCTTCGGAATTCATCCTGGGTTTTACTTTGTCCAGAACATCCAGCCATGGCGTCAGCGCCCGGTTTACTGTTGCATTCCATTCGTCTGATTTGGCAGCCTGACCAAGCATGTTCTTGATAACTTCTCGCAGTATCTTATCATCCGTATCCCTGATCTCCTTTTCCGTAAGAACTTTCTTATAGACCGTTATTACATCATCGGTTGCGCGGTGGTCGAAGATTCGTTTGTCTTTGCCCGTAAAGCGTTCCGTCAGCCACGCGCGATAGTTTGTCAACACCTTTTGACGGACAGAGGAATCCAGCTGCAACGCATTCTTCCAATTGGTATCCGCCAGGTCCACCCCCATTGTTCTAAGGAACTCCAGACTGAAATCCAGAATAAACTTATGCCCCAGACGATACCGTATATCCGCCATCTTCTGAGCAGTAAAGTCGATACGATCAAACAAAGGAATCCGTTCTGTATACGATATTTCTTTTTTCACAGGAGTCACCCTGACAAGTTCCAGCTGCCGGGGATTTTTATCCTTTCGAAACCAGATATCTTTCTGAAGCAGCCCGCTCTTCCTTTGAATATGAATCTCGTGATTCTCAGGAAAAACAAGCCGCACAACCGATTCCTCCGGTATCACTTTTTCCGCGCTGCTGAAAAGACCGGGCAGCAGCCAGGAAATCTTTGTCCTGCCGCCGGAAGTATCCGTTGTCGCTCCCAGCAGAACCTGTATTTGATCACTGGTTAACTTAAACTCCACATCCCCCAGGGTCTTCCATTCCTTTATTCTGAATTCAGCAATACTCTTGAGGGACGAGTGAAACAGTTTTTCCGCAGAAAGTCCCTTAAATCCAATACCCAGTATTTGAAAAAGCTTGAGCATTTCTTTCTTTACTGTGGAAACAATCACAGAAAATTGGATTCGAAGACCTGCGTTGTCCTCGGTATCAACCAGCAGGGACTCGCCGACCGAATAATCCAGCACAAGGATCATGTATTTGTTGTCCGCATCGGAATTCTTGAGCAGTTTGGTGGGCAGCTGTATCAGGTAATACTTCTTCTCATCCGAACGGATCAGGCGGAGTGTATGGGATATGTCATCCTTGGAAAGCCTGTATTCCGCTTCAAACGATCCCAGCTTCATAAATGCATCATAGAGCGAAGCAATCAGCTGATCATGCGAGGCTTCTTTCTTTTTTTCTTCCGATGCACGCACCATCACCGATGCGATCAAACAAAGCGTTGTCAGCAGTATGAGAATTTTCAGTTTCATTTGTATGGCTCCCGGATGGTTCAGAGATATCATTTCGTGGATGCTCTTATTTTCAGCATTCAAACAGTTGTTGCAAGGGAAAAATCGCAGTAAATGCTTTTTCGATTGACTTTACGCATGAATCCCGTACAAATTCATTACGTATTTTTTGTAAACTGTATTGATGAGCAAAGAGAGATTTACAACCCCGAGTCTATGGAAATCATGCTTTCAACAGGAAAATCATTCACAGAAACGTATTCGTATGGAGAACGCAATGAAACAGAACGTTGATGTTGCCGCCTATATCTGGCCCTCGTACGCGGATGATCCCCGCAGCCGCATCTTCTGGGAAAAGGGCTTCGGAGAGTGGCAGAGCGTACTGGCCCGAAAACAGAAATTCCCCGAACACGAACTGGCCCCGTTTCCCCAGTGGGGATTTGTCAATGAAGCCGATCCGTATGTCATGCAGATGCAGATTGAGGCAGCCGTTGATCACGGCGTCAACTGCTTTATCTACGACTGGTACTGGTATGACAACCGTCCCTTCCTGGAAGGCTGCCTGAGCGAAGGGTTCCTCAAAGCCAAAAATAATGACAAAATGAAATTTTATCTGATGTGGGCCAACCACGATGTAAATCATCTGTGGGATATCCGCAACGCGGATGAAAACCCGGGCGTGGTCTGGCAGGCCGGGGTCAACCGAAGTCAGTTTGAGTACATGGCGGAGCGCATCATTGACAAGTTCCTGGGGCACCCCTCATATTACCGGATCGACAACAAGCCTGTCTTTGCCATCTATCATCTGGAAACACTTATCCAGGGCATGGGCAGTCTGAAGGACGCAGGCAAGGCCCTTGAATGGATGAATACCCGGGCCGTGTCGGATGGACTTGACGGTATTCATTTTCAATTGATCACCCGACAGTCACAGCGGGATCTGGCCGGTACCGGTGAAGGCGGCAAAAGAACCGCAACCGAAGCAGAGGCGATCCGCACGCTCGGAATTCAGAGTCTCACGCATTATCAGTGGGTACACATCACTGACATCAACCGGACCTATCCCGAAGTGCTGGAGAATGTAGTAAAGGTATGGGAAGAATTATCCCAGTGCCACGACATTGATTATTATCCGCATGTATCCATTGGCTGGGACAACAACCTGCGGTTCAAGAAATTCCGACCGAACATTCTCAAGGAAAACACGCCCGAAAATGTTGAACAGGCATTCCTGAAGGCCCGGCAGCACCTGGAAGACCGGCCGGACATGGTGCCGCTCTGCACCATTAACTCATGGAACGAATGGACCGAAGGCAGCTACCTGCAGCCGGACAAGAAATACGGGTATGGTTATCTTGAGGCGGTTAAACGGGTCTTTGGCTGAGGCAACCCGCTGCGGGGTTCTTTATTACCATTATCAAGAGATTAATGCAAATCAGGACAGGAAACGTTTATGAACACCCCATTGAATCTTATTTTTGTCTTTGCTGACCAGTGGCGCCAGCAGGCTTTTGGCTACGCAGGCGACCCGAACGTCCAGACCCCGAACATTGACCGGTTTGCCGCCGATTCACTGAACTTTACGCATGCCATTTCCGGCTGCCCGGTCTGCACCCCATACCGGGCTTCGCTGATGACCGGTGTGTACCCGCACCGTCATCACCTGATGGTCAATGACCAGTGTCTGGCCGAGCGGTACAACGGACCTTTTCTCGGCGAATGCCTTCGAAATGCCGGCTGTCAGACCGCCTATATCGGCAAGTGGCATATTGACGGCAAAGGCCGAAACAGCTTTGTGCCGCCCGAACGGCGCCTGGGATTCGACTGGTGGAAGGGGTTTGAGTGCTGTCACGACTACAGGCATTCTCCACATTACGCTGGCAGTGACCCCAGGCCTCATCTATGGCCCGGATATGACGCGGACAGCCAGACTGACGAGGCCTGCCGCTACCTGAGGGAAGAAACCGGCACTGCCCCCTTTGCACTCTTTCTCTCCTGGGGCCCGCCGCACAACCCGTTTGGTTCTGCCCCGGAAGAATTTGAAGCCATGTATGACCCGCAGAAAATCATTCTCTCGCCCAACGTACCGGAAGAAGCAGCGGAAGAGGCACGTAACCAGCTGGCCGGGTATTATGCGCATTGCTCTGCGCTGGATGCAGCCTTTGGCCGCCTGATGGATACCCTGGCAGCAACCGGCCGGGATCGCGACACCATTGTAATCTTCACCTCTGACCACGGGGATATGCTGGGCGCACAGAACGCCTTCCGCAAGCAACGACCGTGGGCGGAATCCACTCGCGTCCCCTTTCTGATCCGTCATCCGAAAGGCACCGGTCCGGACACAGACCCGACCCCGATTGACGCGCCTGACCTCATGCCAACAATCCTGTCTCTGTGCGGCGCACCGGTTCCGCCCGAAGTTCAGGGAACAGACTTCAGCTCCTGCATCCTGGACCGCAAACCCTGCGGAATCGAAGACGCATTCCTGAGCTTTTATGTCCCCTTTCATGAATGGCGTTTTGACCGGGGCGGAAGAGAGTACCGGGGATTATTCAGTCCGGAGTATACGTATGTCAGGGACCTGAACGGGCCCTGGCTGCTCTATGATAACCAGGCCGATCCCTGCCAGCTGAATAATCTTGCAGATGATCCTCAGCATGCTGACCGCATCAGGCAACTGGAAGCCCGGCTGAATGAACGCCTCAACACCACTGGCGATGATTTCGCATGCGCACAGGACATCATCAAGCGGGAAAACTACCGTCTGGACTCAAAAGGGGATATTGCAATCACGCAGGGAGAACTGCCGGAACCCTATGCCTGAACAGCAACTTGACACGGCAAATCGATCTGTTATCGTCCAATAATGCTGTTCCATCTTCGTCATTTTTGTTTGTTTGCACCTGAGCCGACTTAACTACGTGCCTGCGGCGATCATGGACAATAAGAACAGTTATTCGATATCGGTTATTTGTATAACCTCAATTTTTCACCAAGATCCAGGATTTGGACAAAAAGAATCATAGAAACCAT
>CAZGEP010000239.1:0-4897 GCA_964524955.1 uncultured Planctomycetota bacterium
CATTTGAGCCGAACTGAGCGCGATAAATATCCAGACTTCCCAGCTGACTGTCGGAAACATCGGATGTACCAAATGCCTGGTTACCGTTCAACAGGTATTTATCCCCGTACTTTGTGGAATTAGCGATACGGTTGATACTGTTGATTGCGGAATCAATTTCAGCCTGGTCCGCGTCCAGCTGTTCATCATCTACTGTACCTTCATTGGCAGCGTGGATCGCCAGTTCACGAACAGAGCGAAGCAGTTCGTTCATTTCATTGAGTGCACCTTCAGCAGTACCGATAACATTGACTGCATTCTGTGCATTTTCAACTCCCTGATGAAGACCGGAAAGCTGAGCTCGAAGTTTTTCCGAAATCGTCAGGCCGGCAGGATCATCGGCGCCTTTATTGATTCGATATCCGGAAGAAAGCTTCTGGAGTGATTCCGCCAGGGCCTTGTTGTTAATCCCGAGCTGACGGGACGCGTTTAACGCGCTGATATTGTGATTAATCCTTAATCCCATAATTCTCCTCCTTGATTGGGCAACATGCGGATATCCATATCCGCGATCACAAATAAAATAAATAAAAACCAACTTTCACTAAAGATTTGATTCTTCAGTGACGATACTAAGAACCAGAGTTAATTTTTAAAGAATCCGTAAAATAGATCACCTCCCTTCATTTACGAAACTAAGATTCAGCATCAAACAAATTAACGTAATCATTGATAAGTATCGGCAGGCTTTAGCAAAAACTTAAACAAAAAAATAAATATTTTTATTGATACATCTTTTTCCATACAATAAAATGGATAAAACAAATTAAAAGTTCACTGAAAGCTGTCGGAACAGAATATGAAACAAAATATCTCAAGCAGACCTGACCATACACCCGCCAGTCAAGCGGAAACGAATCCTCTTACGATTCTGATTATTGATGACGAAGAAATCGTTCAGAAAGCATTTAAAGTCAATCTGGAATACCGGGGATATTCTCTCCATTTCGCGCATACCGGAAAAGACGGAATTGAGGCCTTCCAAAAAAACAAGTTTGATGTAGTTATTACGGACATCATGCTTCCGGATGTCTCCGGCATTGATGTTGTCAGAGAAATTATTCATATCGACAAGGATGCAATCGTCTTGGTTATAACAGGATATGCCTCCGTAAAACAATCAATCGAAGCGCTAAAATTAGGCGCTGCCGACTATTTTCCCAAACCAGTGAATTTTGAACATCTGGATATCGTTATTCAGCGCGCCTACGAACATCGCAAAGTCTCTAAAGACCTTGAAGCCGCACTTCTGCAGAAACAGAAACGCACCTCTCTTTGTGGACTAAGCGGCATAAGCGCCCTTATTAACGAGACATACAATCAAATTGATTTGCTGGCAGAAACCGAGCTTACCGTACTAATCCAGGGAGAAACCGGAACGGGTAAGGAGGTGGCCGCAGAAGCCATCCACAAATTAAGTCCACGAAAAGATCATCCATTTATTCCGGTAAATTGCGCCAGCCTAACCGACTCTCTGCTTGAAAGCGAACTCTTCGGTCATGTAAAAGGCTCGTTTACCGGAGCAACCCACAATAAAAAAGGTCTTTTTGAAGCTGCTCAACACGGCACGATTCTACTTGACGAGCTCGAAGCCGCCAGCACACACACACAAGTCGCCCTACTTCGAATCATTGACAGAAAAGAAATAATGCCTGTAGGAAGCAATACCCCGATGAACCTGGATGTTCGGATTCTCGCAACGACAAACAAAGACCTCGAAGCAATGGTATCCAGGGGAGAATTTCGGGAGGATTTATATTTTAGATTTATTGAATCCGTTGTCAATATGCCGCCGCTGCGGAAACGTTCTGAAGACATTCCCTTAATCATCAAATCCATCCTGGAGCAAAAAGATGTCAAAACTTCAGACAAATATTTCTCTCCCAAAAGTATGGAATGCCTGAAAAGATACAGCTGGCCAGGCAATGTACGAGAGTTGAAAAACTTGGTTATCAACACGGTTTCAATCTCAAAGAACAAAATAATCGGCCCCTCAGAGCTTCCGGAAAGAATCAGACAAGGAGACCTTGCTGAACAGGAATTCACGACCCTTCGGGAACAGGAAAAAAAGATTCTAATAAAAACACTGAATTACACCTCAAATAACAAAGCAAAAGCTGCCAAAATACTTGGCCTTTCCAGGGGAACTATTTACTCTTTGCTGAAAAAACACCATCTTGAATAAGTGTCCTATGCGTCGGATTTTGAACACTTATGCGGTTTTCTCACCAACCTTCTGTTGATCATACTATTATAATTATAACCTGTATACCTTCGACATAAAGAACGTCGGTTTTTGAACACCTCTCTCTGCTGAAGATAATTTGAAAACATCATTGAAATATATTTATATTATCTTTAACTATTTCTATGAATTGCTTTATGATTTTAATTTAATTTCCGCAACAATTTGGCATAAACTTTGCTTATATTCAATATAAAGATTCAATAAGAGGCGATTCTTAACAGAAACAAAATTTTATTAAAACGGTTGTACTTATTTAACGAATACAATTAACCATTTCCCCTCCGGTGAGGATTTTCGACTTCCCCCCAAGAGCCCCAAGTGCTCTTCATCCTTTTGCCTCATCGGAGGTCTTTTATAAACATGCTCGGACGCTCAGCATCAAAGTAACGGATCATCATTCGGTTATCGCTAAAGATAAAAGCATCATGACACTAATCAAACAGTGATACCCCACAAGCGTTTGAGTATAAAAAAACCCGCTTAGATCACTAAGCGGGTTTTTTTATTCTTTATGACTCCTGTTTCAGCCTAATACCTCTGAACAGGCTTCACTCAATACGGACAATCCCTCTTCCAGAGCTTCTTGATCAATACACAGAGGAGGTGCAATCTTAATACATTCGCCGCCAATCCCTACGGGTGCAAACATAAGCAGTCCCTTATGAAAACATTTTTCATTAATTCTCTGAGCCGTTTCCGAATCCGGTGTTTTTGTTCCGGGTAAAACAATTTGCATACCAGCCACCAGCCCCCTGGCATGAACACACCCAATGACTTCGGGGAAATCAGACTGTATTTTCAGAAGCCTATCTTCAAGAATCAATCCGAGTTTAGCAGCATTCTCAACCAGCTTTTCATCAATAATCGTCTTGATGTTAGCAATGGCAGCCGCTACTGACAATGGGCTTCCAGAGTGCGTGGATGTCATGGATCCCGGTGCGTACAGGCCCATAATTTCATCCCTTCCAATAACAGCTGAAATCGGAAGACTGGAAGAAATACCCTTACCACATGCGATAAGATCCGGAACAATCCCGTATGCGTCAAACCCAAAAAAAGTACCGCAGCGTCCAAACCCGGCCTGCACTTCATCCATAATCAATACAACATTATGTTTGTCACACCACTTGCGAAGTGCTTGAGCGTATTCAATCGGCATAAAATCCGGCCCGACTCCCTGATAAGTCTCGCTGATTACGCCAGCCACATCATCCGGATTTACCCCAGAGTCTGCAAGTGTTCTTTCAAACAAATCAAATTCGGTATCCTCATTCTTAAAGCCGTCCGGAAAAGGAACTTGAACAAAACCGCAGTCCGTCTTTACAATCCATTCTTTCTGTTTCTGCATACCACCGGCAAGCTGCGCACCAAGCGTGCGGCCGTGAAAGGCGTTTGTAAAGGAAACAATGATGTGTTTATTCTTTCCATACTTCTCCACACCAAAGGTCCGGGCAAGCTTTATGCAGTTCTCAGTTGCTTCCGAACCCGTACTCAGCAAAAAGACCTTATCCAAACCATCCGGGGCCATATCCGCCAGCAAACAGGTCAGTTCAGCGCGTTGCTCATGTACAAAGACATATGTTGATAGCAATCTTCTGTCGATCTGTTTTTTTATCGCGTCTACAATCCTTGGGTGACTGTGTCCGGCATTTGTAATCAACACACCGGAAGACCAGTCGATCCATTTATTTCCATAAGGATCATACACATGAATACCCTCAGCGTGGTCCCAAATGATTGGAGGCTGACCCTGCATAGATCGAGGTTCTGTTTTCTGCAGCTTTTCATAAATCTTCAGGGATTCGGGCACTGGAAGCTGGGTTTTAATTGTTCGATTGTCTGTCTGGACCTGGGGAACGTCTACTGGTTCGTGGGAATACTTTGCCATGAAAACTCCTTTCCGAGAGTAATACAGTTGCCATTATTCAAAAATTTTCAGTATAAATCACCACAGAGTAAAGTCAAGAAGATTCTACTTACATGGCAGGTATATGTACTTTTAATCAGAGCTGGAGATTTTACCGGACGGTACTGGATTCTTTCCATCAGGTCTTCCAGACAGTGAAGACCCCAATCCTCGTTCCGGATCTCTAAGCCTGTTGCGATTTTGTGAAGATTTTCGTGGTGACTTGCGAATTCGCTTGGATACATCCGGTGTCATCTCAGGCTTTTCGCTTAAATCTGCTTTGGGCGGTATTTTCTTATCCTCAAATCCATAATCACGAACATCGCCCGTCTTTCGGTCCTGCTCTTGATCACCCTCTGGTCGTTTGACTGAAGGCTCGGTCTTCTTGATTGATTTGTTCGGTCTCACTTTTTTCTTTGGTTTCGACTTGTGCCTAACAGATTTCTTCTTAGGTTCGAGCTTAGGCTCTACCTTAAGTGCTGACTTCTTTTTGGGGGTTGGCTTTGGTTTAATCGTCTTCTTCTTGGGCTTCGTTTTTTTCTCTGCCTTGACAGGTTTCTTCTTCGGTTCCGGTTTAGGCTCGACCTTGGGTGCTGGTTTCTTTTCTACGACGCCAATAGACGTTCCACTGTCGCGATCTGGTTCGCGATCACGGCCTGTACGCTTAACTGCGGGCTTGGTCTTCTTCGACGGATTCTTCTTCG
>CAZGEP010000240.1:0-4864 GCA_964524955.1 uncultured Planctomycetota bacterium
CATTTGAGCCGAACTGAGCGCGATAAATATCCAGACTTCCCAGCTGACTGTCGGACACACCGGACGTACCAAACGCCTGATTTCCATTGAGCAGATATTTGTCGCCGTATTTTGTTGTATTCGCGATACGGTTGATAGTGTTGATCGCGGAATCGATTTCAGCCTGATCAGCGTCCAGCTGTTCGTTATCCACCGTACCTTCATTGGCTGCGTGAACCGCCAGTTCGCGAACCGAGCGAAGGAGCTCATTGATTTCATTGAGCGCACCTTCAGCGGTTCCGATCACATTGATTGCGTTCTGCGTGTTTTCAACACCCTGTTCCAGACCGGAGATTTGCGCACGCAGTTTTTCAGATATGGTCAATCCTGCGGGATCGTCCGCACCCACATTGATTCTGTAGCCGGACGAAAGCCGCCGCAGAGAACCCGACAATGCTTTGTTGTTGATTCTAAGCTGTCGGGCCGCGTTAATCGCGTTAATATTATGATTAATTCTAAGACCCATTTTATATTCCTCCTTGAATAATAAATTGGCTTCCTTGCCAAATCGTCTTCAGACATCTGAAGACATACCCATTCATCTGTATTTCTTAGCTTCGGCACCACCTCCTTGTGCATTTCATAAACAAAATTTTTGACATCATATCAAGTATCGTCCGAATACTGCATTTTCTTGAGATCTTTTTCTGAAACAATTCGTATACCAAGATCGATTTGATTATTTTCGAAGCTGAAGCTCTGCTCTGCGGATATCTGCAGGCAGGGGAGCATAAAGCTTGCGCTCTTGCTCTGTGTCCGGATCGGCAAAGAAAAGCCGAAAGGAATGAAGTGCCTGACGCGACATGTATCCGGTTCCTGCACCATAGGATGTATCACCGGCAATTGGATGGCCGATCGCCTTCATATGGACCCGAAGCTGATGCTGACGGCCTGTTTTGGGTGTTAGAAGCATCAGCGCGTGATCGCCAAATTCTCCGACAACCCGGTAAAGGGTCCTGGACGGTTTACCGTCTTCACTAATTTCCCGTTTGATTCGCTGCCCCTGACAGACACCGATTTTCAGATCAATGGATCCTTCAACAGGTGATGGAATCCCTTCCACCAGGGCAATATACTCTTTACGAACCGTACGGTTGAAGAAACGGAAATACCATTCACGAAGCGCTTCAGGGGTCTTGGCCGCAATGACCAGTCCGCTGGTATCTTCATCCAGACGATTTACAAAACTCGGTAAGTCCTTACTATACGGACAGTTCTGTTTATGGTAATAGTGCAGTGCATTCAACAGTGTCCCGGAAAGTCTTCTGCCCACAGGATGCATGATCACACCCGGGCTCTTGTTGACCGCTATAATCTCTGAATCTTCATAAAGCACTGTAAAGGGTATAGTTGAAGGATCAATATAGTTTTCCAAGGCATCGGAAATGCGTATTTCAATCGCGTCACCCCGCTTGATTTTTGTATTGGCCCTTGCCGTGACTCCGTTAACAGTGACGTCTCCACGGCTGATGACTTTCTGGATATAGGATCGAGAATAGGATGGGTGTGCAATACAGATGTGACGGTCTACACGTTCCCGGTAATCGGGTTGTACGTTATGCACTGGAATTTCTATGCTGTAAACCGGTTCTGAGAAATCCTTCATGAGACCAACGAAACCATTTTTTTCTTATTTCTTTCCGGTTCCCAGGCTCTGGGCTGCGGTCTCGATTGCAGAAAGCAGTGCCCGGGCCTTGTTCATTGTTTCCTCAAATTCCCGGGATGGGACAGAGTCGGCCACGATTCCCGCACCGGCTTGAACGTATGCCCGATCCCCTTTAAGAAGCATGGTCCGGATGGTGATGCAGGTATCGAGATTTCCGCAGAAATCCAGGTACCCGACTGCACCTGCATACGGCCCCCGCTTGGTAGGCTCGAGTTCGTCGATAATTTCCATGGCCCTGATTTTAGGTGCACCGGATACGGTTCCGGCGGGAAAGCAAACCTTTAAGGCGTCGACTGCTGACGATTCTTTTTTCAGTTTCCCGGTTACCATGGATACGATATGCATGACATGGGAATAATACTCAACAATCATTTTTTCCTGTATCTTGACACTTGCATAATCGGAAACACGCCCCACGTCATTCCTGCCAAGATCAAGAAGCATGGTATGCTCGGCAAGCTCTTTGTGGTCGGAAAGAAGATCTTCGGCCAGATCTTTATCCTCTGCCTCATTGACTCCCCTTCGCCGGGTTCCGGCAATCGGACGCACCTGCACTTCGTCATCCTCAACACGCACCATAACCTCAGGCGATGATCCGATCAAATGCATATCCTTGAACTTCAGAAAGAACATGTACGGCGATGGATTGATAAACCGCAGCGTCCGATAGATATCAAAGGGAGATGCCTGGTTCCGGACACTCAGACGTTGACTGAGAACACACTGAAAGATGTCACCTGCCCGAATGTATTTCTTGATTTTTTGTACGGATTCTTCGAACTTCTTTTGTGTAAAATTCGATCGGACCGCACCTTTCTTTATGCTGGAGGCCTCCATACCTGCCATGGGCAGGATTGTATTCTTGCGAATAATCCTGCGGATCGATTCGATCTCCCGAACAGCGTCCTGACAGGCCTCTTTTACCGGCTTTTCTTCCACGTCAGCGTGAGAAACGATCTTGAGTGTATGATTGACGTGATCAAAAACAAGCAGACTCTTATAGAAACAGAAAAATATATCCGGCAGGTTCAGGTCGTCTTTTTTGTATCCCGGAAGTTTTTCCAGTGTTCGGATGATATCATAACTGATATACCCGACCCCACCACCGGAAAACCGCGGAAGTTCGGGCAGTCGGAGGCTTCGGTATTGGTTGGATATTTTTTCCAGTTCACCCAATGGATCCATGCTTTCAAAGAAAGTTTTCTTTCTGCCTTGGGTAATCGTCACCCTGTCGCTCATGTATTGAAATGTCAAGAACGGCTTAAACCCCAGAAAACTGTATCTTCCCTGACGTTCGCCGCCCTCCACACTCTCAAGCAGAAAGCAGTACTCATATTTAAGAAGGTTTTTCAGGATGCTGACCGTGGTTGCCGAATCCGACAAAAGCTGTGTCCAGACCGGAACAAAACGACAGTTCCTGGCCAGTTTCTTAACCTCAGATAGGCGCTGGGGAAAAATTTTCATTTTCATACTTTTCAACTCCCTCCCGCTGAATGAACAGCATCGGCAAGGCTTGTACAAAGCGCTTCTGTTTCGTCCATGCCCTCACGCATGGCCTTTACCAGTGCGCTTCCGACGACAACTCCGTCACTGAACGCTGCGATCGTTCCGGCCTGCCGGGGTGTACTCACGCCGAATCCAACCGCAACCGGTGATGCTGCATTCGCCCGAACCTCTTCGATGAATGCCTTCAGGTAGGAGGGAACAGAATTCCTGGAACCGGTGACACCGGTAACAGATACTGCGTATAAGAATCCGCGGGTGAAACTGTCTATCTTTCGAGTCCGGTTGAGGTCGGTTGTAGGCGTAACCAGATAGCAGATATCCAAATCATGTTTTTCACAGAGCGCATTGACTTCCTGCCCTTCTTCGCATGGCATATCCACGATCAACAAACCTTCTGCCCCTGCCTGTGATGCGGATTGAATAAATTTCTCGACTCCAAAGGCCATCACAGGATTGAAATAGGTCATGATATTGATGGGAATCGAACTCTTTTTCCGGATCTTCCCAATCATCTCCAGGGCTTCGCATGTGTCCATGCCGTTTTCAAGTGCGGTCTGGGTCGACGCCTGGATGGTTGGTCCATCGGCAATCGGGTCGGAAAAAGGCAGTCCAAATTCGATCACATCCCCGCCCCACTCTTCAAATCGAAGGATATACTCTGTACAGAGGTTTTTGTCCGGATACCCGGCGGTAATGTAGGGAACAAAGACCTTCTTGCCCCGGGTCCGGGATTGATTGAAAACGTCAGCGATTCCGCCCATAATCTTCCAATACAGTCTGCAAGTCCTTGTCGCCCCTTCCGGAGAGGCAGACAACAATGATATTCTCTTCCCTGGAATCCATATTCCACAAATGCGCAACTGCATGCGAGGATTCAAGAGCCGGTATAATACCTTCCAGTTCCGACAGTCGATAGAATGCCTCCAACGCTTCCTGGTCGGTCACAGACACATATTCAGCTCGTCCGGAATCTTTGAGCCAGCTGTGTTCCGGTCCTACGCCGGGATAATCCAGACCTGCGGATATTGAATGGGTTTCCATCACCTGTCCGTCCTTGTCCTGAAGCAGGTAGCTTCGGCTGCCGTGAAGCACACCGATATCGCCCCTGCATAACGTTGCGCAGTGCCGGGGTGTGTTCAGTCCTTCACCGGCCGCCTCCACGCCGATCATCCGCACGGATTCGTTTTCAATGAATGGAAAAAAGAGCCCCATGGCATTGCTGCCGCCGCCCACACAGGCAACGATATAATCCGGCTGTCTATCTTCGAGTTCCTGGATCTGAGAAATCGTTTCATTTCCAATAACCGACTGAAAATCCCGCACAATCATCGGATAGGGATGCGGCCCCATCACCGAGCCCAGAACATAAAATGTATTTTCAATATTCGTCACCCAGTCGCGCATGGTTTCATTGATCGCGTCTTTGAGCGTCCGGCTTCCACTGGTTACCGGGTGGACCTCTGCTCCAAGGATCTTCATTCGTTCTACATTGGGATGCTGCCTGCGGATATCTTCCTCTCCCATATACACTTCGCATTGGAGACCAAATACCGCGGCCGCCGTGGCCGTGGCCACCCCGTGCTGCCCGGCCCCAGTCTCCGCGATAATCCGTTCTTTGCCCATTCTAACAGCCAGCATCACCTGACCGAGTGT
>CAZGEP010000241.1:0-4780 GCA_964524955.1 uncultured Planctomycetota bacterium
ACTGGACCGCTCGTTCGTTCCATCTTCTCGAAGAACTGCATCACACCAACTGGACGATTCACGAAGCCCAGCGATTCCTGGACCGGCGTGATCCATCACGTCCGTTCTGCATGGTGGTTTCGTTCATGGCGTCTCACCCGCCGCTGGTTCCGCCTGCCTTCTATATGGATCGCTATCTCCGGACCGGTGTTCCGGAGCCTCACATCGGGGACTGGGCTGTTCGTGATGCGGATATGGGAATGGGGGCCTATTCTGAGTCGGTCGATCTGAGAGGCGAAGCGATGCTTTCAACGCGCGCTGGATATTACGGTTTGATTAATCATTTGGATGATCAGATACACAGGTTGATGAACGGCGTGTTGGGCGGTGTGGATATGAAAAACACCATTGTTGTATACACGGCCGATCACGGAGAGATGCTCGGCGACCACTATCGCTGGCGAAAATCCCTGCCCTATGAGGGCGCCGCGAATATTCCGATGCTGTTTCAGTGTCCACAACGTTTCGGCTTTCCCACTGGGCAGACCAGTGATTTTCCGGTATGCCTGGAAGATCTGATGCCAACGCTTCTGGACCTTGTTGAGGTCGATAAGCCTTCAACCGTGGAAGGCCGAAGCCTGGTGGACGTGCTGCGCGGGGAGTCTGGCGGAGAACGCCAGATTCATCTGCTGCATGCGGCCGGACATCACTCCCTGACCGATGGGCAAGAGAAGTATGTATGGTTTGTGAAAGACGGCAGGGAACAGTTCTTCCGGCTGACAGACGATCCGAATGAGCTCTGCAACCTGGTCAACCGGCCGGAAGAAAAAGAACGTGTTTCGTTCTGGCGGCAGCGGATGATTGCGGAACTGCGTGATTGGCCGGAAGGCTTCAGCGATGGGAAGCAGCTGAATCCCGGGTGTTTGTTCAAGGCGAGTGCTGAGCCGAAAAAATTGGGGTAAGTCCCCGGCACAATTCAGAAACAGAATTGGTTTTTAAATTCATGCTGGATGTGTGGGAAGAGCTTTCTTCAATAAAAGAATAAGGAATAATTAAAACGAAGACACTGTTTCATTATAGTCTTATATTCGGAAAAAAGCAAAATTTCCCCAGCCTCCCTGGGAGGAACGTGCTCCGTCATGTACGCAGTATGTCGAAAACAGATTGAACAAATGGGGAACGCTAAAGACGCAAGTGACGCAAAGGAAAAACGCAGACAGAGACAGGAAATAATACCATGGCCAGATGTCTCAATTGTGCCGTTATTTGTCTGGAAAATCCTGTTTACAGCAATCCATGTGTCTGTATAGTTATTAAAAAGCCATTCTCTGTTAATTTAGGAGGTAAGATATGATGATGAAAATCATTCTATTGTTCTGCGGCGTGTTGCTGGCGACCGGATACAGCTTTGCTCTGGAACCCGCAGACCCAAAGGCCACAGCCGAGACCCGCGCGGTTCTGAAATTCCTGCAGGGACTTAAAAAGAACGGCAACCGGGAGCGGGTTGTTTCCGGCAATACGCTTGGGCTCTCAGGCCCCCTGTACAGTCACGTGAGCGGCCACCAAGCCGGCAACGCCTATTACGAACTCAAGGTGTGGTCCGAGCAGGTCAGCGGGCGATTCCCGGCGATCGTCTGCGGCTGGCCGGATATGTACAGCCGCGATCACTGGACGGAGGTAGACAAGGGCCAGATCTCCTATGAATTCAACCCGCTGTTGATCAGGCACTGGAAGCAGGGCGGGCTGGTGATGATCGAGCCGGTATTCGCCTGTCCCTACGGGGCGCTGAACCCCAAGCGCAGCAGTTCCCGCAAGTCGCAGATGACCGACGCCGAAATGGACGCCCTCTTTGACCCGAACAAGCCGGTGCACAAGGTGTTCTGCAGGCAGCTCGATGCCCACGCCAGGGGGATCAGGGAGTTGGCCGACGCCGGCGTGGTGGTGCTCTATCACCCGTTCGTGGAGGGCTGGGGCGGCCATTTCTGGTGGGGACGAAAGGGCAAGCGCTTCGCGAAGCTTTGGAGGTTCCAGTTCGACTACCTGTCCAAGACGAAAGGACTGCACAACCTGATTTGGGTCTGCGACGCGTTCGGGGACATGTACCCGGGCGACAAGTATCTCGACATCTACGCCCCGCACGCCTACGGGCATTCGTCGTTCCCCAACGTATCGCTGGCACAGGCGTGGGAACGTGATATCCGCAGGGGCGGCATCCGCAATTCGAAGTACCCACATCCGATTATGATTGGTGAGTGCGGCGCGCGCGCCCCGCGCGTCGACTGGAACGCCCTGGAGATGCTCGCGTTGCTCAAGAAGCTGCCGCGGGTGATCGCCTACCAGAACTGGTCGGACAGCAAGCTCACGCTGATCGGCGCGCGCAACACCTACAAGATGATCAACGATCCGCTGATCCTCAACCGGGGCGAGCTTACCGTGCGCGGCGGCAAGCCGCACATCCAGCCGGCGACGCTGCCGGATCGCTCGCACATCCTCAAGGCCTGGGAGTGGTACACCCGCGTGGACGGCAACAACTTCAAGCAGACGCCGCCGGGGGACGGCTGGAAGCCGCTGCAGCCGATGCACAAGCGGATGTTCCAGGTGGGTTCGGCGCTGATCGGGCGCGTGACCGGGCCCGCCGCCGGCTTCATGTCGCCCGATAAGATCGGAGTTGAAATCGGCCCCGGCGTAGGTATCGAGATTGCCCTTATCAACCGTACGGATGCCGAGACACTGCAGGTCCAGTTTAGGACACAGTCCGACAAGGAATGGGACGATGCCAAACTTCTGAGCTGCAGCATCACCGCGCGGGACGAATTTGATATTTATGATCAGCAATACCGTGTCTATCGCCTCAACGGCGCGGAGCAACCGCACTGGAAGGGCAAACTGGAGCAGCTGCGGATTTGGCTCGGCCCAAAGGCCAAAGACGGCTGGCTGCGTGTGGATCATATCCGGCTGGTCACCCTCGAAAAGAAGTAGTCGTGGGTGACCCCGCTAAATATTAGAATGTGCCGCTTACGCTTTGGTAAAGACCACTGCAGTGTGAGGACACCGGCCGCACTGTCTTCTATTCGTAAACGCGACAATTACGAAGAACAGGAGAAATAAAATGTCACGCTTTAAAAAACCGAACATTCTCTTTATTCTCGCAGATGACCTCGGCTATGGCGATTTGAGCTGCCAGGGAGCCAATCTGGTGGGAACACCCAATATCGACAGCATCGCCAGAGAGGGAGTGCGCTTCACTGACGCGCATTCACCGAGTTCGGTCTGTACTCCGTCGCGATACAACCTGTTGACTGGCCGTCACTGCTGGCGCACCTGGGCTCAGACCGGCTGTATCTGGATCCATGACCCGATGCTGATCGAAGATGACCAGATGACGATCGCGTCGCTCCTGCGTGACAACGGGTACACCACCGGCCTTGTCGGCAAGTGGCATCTCGGCTTCGGCCGCCAGGGTACGGAAGGTTGGGATCCGATGTGTGGGCTCAACCTTAACGGAGATGTCTCTCCCGGACCCTGTGAAGCCGGTTTTGACTATTTCTACGGTGTTCCTGCTGTGGGGCAGGATCCCAATGTTTTTATTGAAAACCATACCGTGGTGGGGCTTGAAGAGGATGATCCGATCACGATCGCACTCGACCCTGATCCGGTCTGGCTTACTGAGTATTACCGCCGACCCCGCACCCGAAATCCCAGGCTTATCATGGAGGGCGGTGAGAATGCGAAGTTCGACTTCAACGAACTCGGGGTCAAACTGACTGAACGGGCGGTGGAGTACGTCAAAGACAATGCCCACGGGGAAAAGCCCTTCTTCCTCTACTTTGCTCATCGCAATGTGCACAGCCCGCTGACACCGCACCCGCGGTTTGCTGATACCAGCGATATCGGCGTCTATGGTGATTTTATTAACGAGCTCGACTGGTCGGTCGGCGAGATACTCAACGTACTCAAGGAGGAGGGGATCCTTGACGATACGCTGGTTATCTTCTCCAGCGATAACGGTGCCACAGAAATGCACCGCCCGGTGACGCATGTTAATTACAATGGCCATAAAGCGAACGGTATGCTTCGCGGTCAGAAGTCAGAAGTCTTTGAAGGCGGCCACCGCGTACCGCTGATTGCGCGCTGGCCCGGTCATATTCCTGCCGGCACCACATCGAGCCAGCTGATCGCACTGACCGATATGCTCGCTACCTTCGCCGCCCTTGTCGGTGATGAACTGCCGGACAATGCCGGCCAGGACAGCTTCAATCTGCTGCCCGCCTTCCTTGGCGACGCGGGGATGTCACCGCTCAGACCGCACTGTGTCCATGACAGTATGCAGTGCAACATGTATGCGCTGCGCAGCAATGAGTGGAAACTGATCCTTGGCCAGGGCGGCGGCGGTATCGGCAGCGGCTGGGGCAGACATAAAGGAATTGAGCGCTTCAGCACCGCTGATCCGGCGTTTCAGCTTTATAACCTTGCCGAAGATCTGGCCGAAGAGCACAATGTCATTGATACCTGTCCGGATATCGCCCGAGATCTCACAAAAAAGATGGAGATGTTCCGGCGCGAAGGCTGCAGTCGGTAAGGAGATGGGGTTGTGTTTCATCCTTCGGTTTTCACATTCTGCATCCCAGGCAGAAGAACTTTGTCACCTCAATAGATAAATTAATTGTTGTTTGATAATCTTCTGTATAATATACAGCAGAGCATAACGAATATATACAGGCAGGATATACATATCAGCCAACCCGTGAGGAAAGGACGTTTCATGGATCGCCCGAATATTCTCTTTGCGTTTGCAGATGAC
>CAZGEP010000242.1:0-4762 GCA_964524955.1 uncultured Planctomycetota bacterium
CGATGGAATTTTGTTGACCGGAACCGATGTGTCCGGTATCGGTACTCTTTCCATTTTTAACCCGTTTGAGTCAGTGGGTGACCTGGGCGGTGCCGGTGCAATTTATTCCGTGATCGTTGCCGCAGAACTGCTCAGCGGGAATCACCCGGCAGCAACGGATAAAAATATTTCCTTTTGTGCCGTTGCTGAAGGAGGGCAGGGCGGGTTCGGCTGCGTGATCGTGCAGTGAATCGACTTCTTTATAATTCGATTGACAAAGTGCACAGAATATATAGAATGATTTCTACGCCGGTTCCGGGTTCCGTACAATGAGTCAGTGTGAACCTGGTCAGGCCTTGACGGGAGCAGCCATAAGCATATGAGTCATGTGTGCGGGCTTGCCTGGGGCCGGTTCTTTTCTGCATCATTTAATTCGCATCCAATACCTTTCCAAACTGCTGATAGAAAAGTTTCGAGTATAAACCGCTTTTATCAAGAAGGTCTTCATGGGTGCCGGTCTCTATTACAGTGCCCTTGTCCATGACCACGATTTGGTTGGAATTGAGAATCGTGGACAGGCGGTGCGCGATGATCAGGGAAGTACGGTTTTCCAGCAGCTTTTCCAATGCGTCCTGGATCAGATATTCGGATGTGGCATCCAGGCTGCTTGTGGCTTCATCCAGAATTAAAACGGCGGGATCCTTGAGCAGGGCTCGGGCAATGGAAACCCGCTGCTTTTCTCCGCCGGACAGGCGGAACCCGCGTTCGCCTACAACCGTATTATATCCCTGTGGCAGGCAGGCAATAAAGTCGTGAATATTGGCTGCTCGGCAGGCGTCAATGATTTGGTCTTCAGATGCATCCGGACATGCATAGAGAAGATTTTCCCGAATACTCGAATGAAAGAGAGACGTTTCCTGGGTAACCATACCAATATGACGGCAGAGAATGTCCTGACGAATATCCCGCAGGTCGTGTCCGTCGATGCATATACGTCCCTGGTTCGGATCGTAAAACCGAGGCATCAGGTACGTAATGGTGGTCTTGCCGGCGCCGCTTGGCCCCACCAGTGCAACCTGTGTGCCGGCTTTGATTTCAAACGATATATCCTGCAGTCGGAACGGTTCTTCCCCATTGGGTGGCGCCGCAGACAGGTCTTCGGACATTTCCGCTGACGGCAGTGCCGGTTTTCTCGGGTAGGAAAAAGAGACCCGGTCAAAGACAATATGGCCATGGATGCGATCCGGCGCAGCTGCATCCGGCCGGTCCCTAACATCGGGGACCAGGTCCAGGTATTCAAAAATGCGTTCAAATACAGCAACCGAAGCCTGAATGTCCACATAGACAGTAGCCAGCTGAACCAGGGGTCTGTACAGCAAAGACAGCAGAGCGGCAAAGGCAACCAGCTGACCGATCTTTAAATCCGCCTGTATAACCTGCAGTCCACCGTACCAGTAGATAAGTGCCGGCCCTACAGTGCTGAACACGCTCAGAACCATAAAGAGCCAGCGACCGATTACGGCCTGGCGAATATGAAGATCGCGTACCTCACCGCTGCGATCAGCAAACTCCAGGCTGTCTGCCGGGGCCTGCCCGAAAATTCGGGTCAGAATCAGTCCTCCGGTATGCAGACGCTCCTGCATGAATGCGGTCAGCGATGCCTGACGTGCCTGAGTGGTTGCGGACAGACGCCGCCGTACCTTGCCCACGATCGCGGACGGCAGATAAAACGCAGGAACCACGACCACGGCCAGCAGGGCCAGTCGCCAGTTCATGGAGATCAGGGCAATGGATGTGGCTGTCAGTGTCATGGTGTTTCGTATAATGGTTACCAGTGTGTTGTTGGCCACATTCTGTACTGCACTCACGTCATTGGAAAGACGGGATACGATTTCACCGGAGCGGGTAGATGTGTAAAAATGAAGCGACATCCGCTGTAGATGCTGAAAAAGTTCATTACGAAGATCAAACATCATGCTCTGTCCGGCTCTTGCGGTAAGAGACTGCTGGAGAACCCCGATCAGTCCAGTCAGAATGGCCAGACCAACCATGGCACCCGCCAGCAGGGCCAGCAGCATGGAATCCTGTTCCGGTATGGCATAGTCCAGGATGCTGCCCACGCAAAACGGAGGCAACACTCCCAATCCCGCAGATACGGAAATGCAGATAAAAATAACAATCCAGCGTTTCAGATACGGTCGGAAGTAGCGGAAAATACGTTTGAGACCGGCTCGGGAAATGCCGTTTTCCGGGCCAGGTCCATTGTCCTTGCTGAAATGGCGTTGCAGTCCGTAGGTGCGTGCCAGTCCGCCTGCGGTACGTGTGGAGCCCATCCATCCGCCGCGCATCAGCAGCCTCTCTTTTTGCGTTTGCGCATTTCTCTTCTGAGTTTGGCAAGCAATTGGATCAGATGGTCCTTTTCCGCCGGCTCCAGACATTCGGTCAGTTCTGCGGCCAGCGCTGAATATCTGGGCAGGACGGTATCCAGGAGCTTTCGCCCTTTGGACGTAAGGCGAACCAGAGTGGCGCGGCGGTCAGCATGAGAGCATCGTTCAACCAGGTCCTGACGTTCCAGCCGGTCGATCAGGCCGGTGATGTTGGCCGGAGACACAACAAGTTCCCGCCCGATTTCGTTCATGAGCATGCCTTTCTTGTCTGCGGATGCCAGAACAAGCATGGCATTAAACTTGACGCAGCTCAGTTTCAAATCTCGAAGATCGGCATCAATTACCGGACTAAAATACTGCGGGGTTCGAAGCAGGCTTATAATCAGAACAATGTCCAGGTTTTCGTCCCTGCACTGCACTGTTTTCTTGTTTGTGTGATTGGCCATGGGAATTAAATTAACATGTTAATAGTTAATATATTAAATAAAAGTATACGCAACGTATGCACTCATTCAAGTAAAAAAAACGAGCTTCAGGGCAAGATGACGGACAAAGAGCGGCTGGAGCTATACGAGGGCTTCTTTCAGCTGGGCGCAAAACAGTTTCTTGAGCAGACGGTACCGGGTAAGAAGACCCTGGTTACCCTTACGAAGAAAGACGAGAAACTGCTGATCGATCGAAAAAAAATTCAAATAAGCCGTCCCTTTTTCTCACGGCTCAAACTGCCCGGCCCATGTGTCGATATGGTATTCCCGGACATGCCCGTCCAGAAAGCCCAGGTTTAGATACCCGTTATGTCTGCCGAACGGACGCCAGGGGTCAGTGGCCCAGGCCGTCTCACCGGACTGACTTTGCGTCAGTCGGACATAGCCGCGCTCGTTGCCTCTTCCGATATTGTTTCCGCCCCATGTGCCGTCTTTTTCCTTCCACTGGCTGGGCTTGTCGTATGACTGGCTGATATCAATATATCCGGATTCCCAGAAAAAGGCTGTTTTAGAAGGGTCCCATGTAGTGAAGGTCAGCCAGGTGCCCCAGCAGTGTGTGCTGGAGTCAATCCGGTACCGCAGACCGTATGCAGGTTCCAGTACATAGGGATTCATATTGTCCGGGTCACCGGCAACCGTGCTGTCGGCCTGGGATAAGGTCATTCGCGGGCAACCGAATACACCACCGTCCGAAATACAGCTCTTCTGCGGGTTGTGAGGGTTGTGGAGATAACGAATCCAGGACTTGGTTACCTGGGTCGTATTGTCTGTTCCTGTATTGCAGGTCACCATCATGTTATGCTCCGGATACCACATGGTAACTCCTTTGAGCAGCTGTCCGACATTGCCTTTGCAGACCGCACCCTTGGCAGCCGCCCTTGCCTTGGCAATGGCACCAAGCAAAAGACTGGCAAGCAGGGCCACAATCGCCATAACCACCAGCAGTTCAGGAAGCGTAAACGATGTTCTTTCTTTTTTCATGATACCGCCTCCGTAAATGGATTAAAATTAAATTTATTAAATAAGAAATATCGTAGAAATGTGATATAATGATATGCATATTTGATTTTTACAGTTTTATACATTGACATCTGGATACTTCCTTTTTATAATTATCTTCTTTTTACGTTTGGCAAAACATCAAAGTGTTTATTGCCTTTGATTTCGCGAATATTAAAGGGATATTAAAGTGGCAAAGGAAGCCAGAGCACGAATTCTCATTAACAACTTGTTGCAAAAAGCGGGTTGGCGTTTTTTTGATTCTGAAGAAGGTTCTGCTAATGTTTCTTTGGAAGCAAATGTAAAAGTCAAGAAAAAAGCCCTTGATGAACTCGGCAATGACTTTGAAAAAACAGCAAATGGCTATGTCGACTATCTTCTTCTGGATGACCGAGGTTTCCCGGTTGCTGTTCTTGAGGCAAAATCCGAGAAATACAATCCCCTGGTTGGTAAAGAACAGGCCCGAAGATATGCACAATCACAGAATGTTCGCTTTATCCTGCTTTCCAATGGAAATCTGTCGTATTTCTGGGACCTTGAGCAGGGCAATCCGGTTCTGATAACAGAGCTTCCAACTCCAGAATCCCTTGATCAATTCCATTCTTTTCAACCGAACCCGGATAAACTTGTTCAGGAAACGATAGACAAGGATTACATTGCTGTTACACAGATACCCAACTACGCAGACGATCCGAGATGGAATAATGCTGAAGAGAAAGAAAAATACATCAAAGATATGGAATTAAAGTTTTTACGTCCGTACCAGATTCGGGCGGTGAATTCCATTCAGGAAAAAGTGAGTCAAAAGGGTACCCGTTTTTTGTTTGAAATGGCAACCGGCACCGGAAAGACACTTACTGCCAAGTCTCAGATTGTTTGACCTTACCCCGCCGCATTAATCCCGCATAATTT
>CAZGEP010000243.1:0-4734 GCA_964524955.1 uncultured Planctomycetota bacterium
ATCACAACTCAAGCCATCTTCAACTTATCCCACAAACTTTGGGACGTTATCAAGATATTTTTTTGTTTCTGCAAGACGTTTCCACTTGTAGACCCTCTTGCCAAATGAATTTGCCATCTCAGTGGCATTTACAAAAACATCTCCATCCTTTTTGAAAGTAATTTTGGTGCCTTTATAATTGAACGGTATCAAATTTGAAGCGCAAAGAAGAAATAACATCGGAATGATCCTTTGCTAAATCCTGTATTACTGATTTTAGTCGGGTCACAGCTTCTTTCTTTTTCAGATTATGTTTTTTATTAATAGCAATCTTTGCCATTATATACTCCGACAGATATCACGTTTGTATTTCAATATCATCTACGTTGTACTTCTCTGCTTCCGATTTCCAGTCAACGGATTTGGCCTCTTTTTTACCTTTCTTGTAAGCGGCTTTCAATTTGTTCGCATCGACCTGCATCCCAGATTCAAACCACGTCTGCGCGGCACACCCAATACCATAAGTTATACCTGCGGCCACAAATATCTTTATACCAGGAAAAAAAGATGTCACTATTTTGCCAGCAGTAGAACCCCCAAGCAACGCACCAAACTTTTTAAGCAACTCGTCGGTAACAGCTACACCATAGCAGCCACCTATCATTGTAATCATATAGCCTTCATTTACAACCAATGGAACAACGCCTGCTAATGGAATTGGTGAAATGGCAATCGCTGCTGCCCGGCCAGTTCCCCAAAAAATATAGCTGTCTGCTTTTTCTTCTGCAATTTCTCTCAGCCTTTCTTCTTTTGATTTAAGCCACTTTTCAAACTCTTTCCTGGCAAAATCATAAGCCTTCGGCATGATCTGACATGTCCGTCTGAACAGCTTGCCCAATCCAGTCTTGTCTTCGCTGGAGCAACAGATGATATTCTCCCGTTTGACACCAGAAGAGGTCAACTCAGAGATGACTGCTTTCAGTTGTTTAGGCTTCATGGTTTCGGATTTTGTGACTAAAACCAGCGTGTACCTGTAGAGGGCTTTTATCAGTCTTTTATCAAAACCGGTTACTCTTGCCCTTGATCCGTCTATGCAGTACCACAAGACATGGATGTTTTCATCAAGCTTTTTCGATTCTCTGGTTTTCTTTATAAATCCCGTGATGAACTCTTTGTATTTCTTTTCGGTCTTTTTACCTGTCTCCATCCCCTGCGAGTCCCAGAATCTGAAGTTCTCGTATTCATAGGAGTTAAATCCGATTGTTTCCGGCCTTCCATGGTGGATTGCATTGTCAGGGACAATGGAGTTTCCGCAGATAGACTGGATAAGGCTGGTCTTACCTGCGCCTGTGTATCCACAAATTAGAATGTTAGCCTTCATTTATTCTTTTTCTCCTTTTGACCAGGGTTTGTTTTTCTTAGCCATTTCAAGGATATTCTTGAATTCATCTTTGTTAAAAACAAATTCCGGTTCAGGCTCTCCTTGTATTCTGGCATTAAAAACCTTGACCAGATGCTTGAGCGTGAGTTCTCCTACGGCGGCTGTAAGCGCTGCTGCAACAGCTGCAGAAATTACATTCCCCAACCCTGGAAAAAACTTTGATAGACTCGATGCAGTCATAATACCTGCGGTCCTGGCCAAAATCGGCAACAAGGAAGCCTTTAAAAGATCTTTTCTGACATTAAAAATATATGCTAACGATGCCAACATTCCAACTTGGATTGGTGTTATTATCGCAGCGTCAGAACCTGGGAAAATATTGAATCCTCCTGCCGCTGCTGCGGCAGTGCTTGCAGAATAAATAACAGTTTTCGCTTTTTTAATCTTTTTATCAAGATCAAGCTCCTGGGCGGCCACAAAAGCATCTTTATATGCAGCCGGAAGCATTCTATAGCTTGTTTCTGTAAGTTCCAACAGAGATTCTCTGTCATTTTCAGAAACAGGGATAATATGGGAATCATCAACACCCGAATCTATGAGTGTCTTTTTCATTGCCTCCAACTGGGCGGGGCGGGTAATGTCCTTTTTCGAGATCACAACGATTACATTATCGAATATTTGATTGATCAGTGTCAGGTCGCAATCTGTGACTCTCGCTCCTGATCCCTGTATCACATACCATACAAGATGGATGTGTTTTTCTGTGCTTGGATCTTCCCGCCGTCTTTTTACAAATTTACGCGTCTTTTCCAGAAATTCATCTTCAACTCCACCCGGCTCCAATCCCTGAGAATCCCAGAAATCAATTTTCTCAGTCTCATACTTCAGATAATCCATTGTTCCAGGTTTGCCGTGTGTTATCTTGTCATCGGAGACAACATCCTTACCGCAAATGGCCTGGATCAGACTGGTTTTCCCAGATCCGGTGTAACCACATACTAAAATGGTGGGTTTTTTGATTTGATCTTTTACCTTCTCATATTCTTCCGAGAACGATTCCCAAACATCCTTGTTGTTTTCCATCTTGTTATTCTTCATAATTAAAAACCTTTCATAAAGATTTCTTATTTCCATAAGTTGTTATTATTAAGTCATCTAACCCTCTAATATGGGCGACGCCCATATTTAAATATGTACTGATATATTCCTTTGTGACCTCCAACGCATCTATATTAGTTAAAAATAAGGGGAGATTGCTCTCCCCTTATTCCTTAATTTCCTCCAAGGTGAATCGGTGATGTTATCGATTCCGGGACACCTGTTGCTTCGAAGGTTGTAATTTCCATCAGAGGATACCCTGGGTGATTTTCGGACGTCATCTCACAGGGTTCATTGTAGCTGCCTAACCCATTAGTGCTGGTATATAACGAATAATATGTAACCGTATCTTTTATTTGACCTGAAAATTCGTATATAGTTGTTACTCCGTCCACGACCATTACGGCCACTCTTTTCGTTGACCATACCTTAGGCAACGAGTTTGCGCCTCCATAACAATCCCCAAGCCCATCAACATCCGTAAACATAAGCCGATCAGGATACCCTGAAAGAACGTGTTCTCCGATCTGGTTAATGCAATATATGTATCCCTTGGTTGTTAAAACTTCGATATTGTTGAATCCATCTGTCCCAAGGTAAAACCCAAGGAATACACCTGCATCATCGAATATCTTTGTCGTATTGAGGCCAGAAATTTCAGTCTCATTGGAATCCGCCTTTGTGCTTACATCCGACAGCGAAGACTCCAAGGTGTCGTTTTCGGATGAAAGGGTTGAAACCTCGCTCTCCAGGGTGCTGACTTTATTGTACAGCTCTGTAAAGTTGCTGTTCATGTCATCGGCGCTGATGACATCACCGCTCGAAAACGTGATCTGCGCTGCATGGAGCAGCACTGTGGCGATGATAAAACTCAGAAAAATACCTACGACGACATTTGCGCCCCGAAATGCATTGCTGAAAAAATTCTTCATCTGGAATTTCCTTAATTGAATTTGATTTAATTCCATTTGGCTTCACCCCATTTGGCCTCTCCAAACAGGGCTTTCTTCTGAGTTGAAATATCAACTTCCTGCGTCGTGCTTTCCTCGCTCAGTTCGACTTCGAACGAGGACGGATCAAAGTTGTAGTTCTCCTTGGAAGGCGTTACAGTGTATGTTCCTTCCTGAAGGCCTTCAAATGAATATGATCCGTTTTCGTCTGTAGTTGTTGTGGCGTTATCAGGACCGGTCAATGTTATTGTAACGCCGGAAACAATATCTCCGGTAAGTGTCCCAGAAATTGTATATGTCTCTGATAATCCAGTCTGCGATGGGGTGTTGTTGGCCTGGCTCTCCGATGTTCCTCCGCCACCAGATCCGCCGGTACAACCTGATAATATAACGATAATACATGCAGTAAAAAAAACGCGCACCATATATCCTCCTCCTTTCCAAAACATGAGTATTTTACCCAACAAAAAAGGCGTCAAAACCATCCACCGTGTCTACTCAGGCCCGCCAAGGCCTATCCTCAACACAGCTTCATCTGGTATTGACGCCCGAATCGGGCACCAACAGATGAAGCTCTTGCTTGAGGATCTATGAAACTTGGCGGTTTAAGTAGAACAAAAGCTTACTATCAGCGCTTCTATTGTTAATGGATGCAACGACTTATGTTATCAATATTTTTCTGGCAACACCTCCAGTTAAAATAATATGACCTTATTTTTCTGACGTAATTATAAGCAGATAAATTAAGGATTCAATAAGAAAACCGATCCCAGATTGTGATTTTATTCACAGCACCCTGTGTTCTTTTTAATTCATATAAAAGCCTCCGGCAGGGCAAAAAGGATGAAGAGCGCGAGGCTCTTGGGGGAAGTCAAAATCCCTGGGAAATTGTCCTGTTTTCTTTCTGTTTATGGACTACATTGCAACCCCAGCTGCGATCCACCAACTCGAACGGTGGTCTCCGTTGATTAGGAACCAACGCTCGTTCTTCTTGTTGTCCGTATAGAGCCGGACCGACACCCTCACATGCAGCGTTTTTTCCCTCGGTGGACTAAGAACTTCTGGGTCAGAAGGCGCTTGGCGGTCTCCCTCGCTTGGAGTGGTTCACCTGCTTCTTGAAAAACCGTAATCACAGCATCCCGAACGCTCATTCTCTCCACTCCTCAGCAGCCAGTGGCAGCTCGTTCAACTCGGCTTTAACCTCGCGCCAGGATGGGTAGTAATCAGTCAGGAGCGAGACAAACCGGTCGCTGTGTGTCGGCTCGATGAGATGGACCATCTCATGCACCACGACGTACTCGACCAGGTCCTTGGGCTTCTTGACCA
>CAZGEP010000244.1:0-4662 GCA_964524955.1 uncultured Planctomycetota bacterium
TACACGCCCAGGAGTGTTACCGTGACAAGACCCAGCGCTCGATTGTCTCCTGCCGATTTTACTGCGAGCATCCGCAGTGGCACATCGATCCCGAGCATTACAGGCGAAAAGGCTATTACGGCAAACGCGGCATGGACTGGACCGTACCTGAGGTGCGGGCGTACAAGCTCAAGCTCCTGACCGAACTCGCAAACAACTACGACCTGGCCGGACTGGAGCTGGATTTCCTCCGCCACAGCCAGCTCTTCCGCAACGACGGCCCGTCTTCTGAAGAGCGGATTCGCATCATCACCGGATTCGTTTCAAAGGTCCGAAAAGCACTGGATCAGAAAAAGGGCAAACGGCGCTGGCTCTGCGTGCGCATTCCGTGCCGTGTTTCCGGTCACCCCCCGCTGGGACTGGATGTGAAAAAACTCTACAAAGCCGGTGTGGACATGTTCAACATGTCGGACTGGTATCACACAACGCAGGGATCGGATATCGGAGAAGTCCGGAAGATTCTCCCCAACGCGGGAATCTACAAGGAAATGACCCATTCCGCGGGCCGAAACCGGCAATTTCAGACCGATGGCAACTACGGCACAAACACGAACCCCCGCACAAGTGATTCGATGTTCTACACAACAGCCCGAATCGCCTATGAAAAGGGCGCAGACGGCATCAGCCTCTTTAATTTTGTTTATTACCGCATGTTCAAAAAGGGCGTATCAAAATACCGCGAACCTCTCTTTCACGTGCTGCCGAACCTTAAGGACCGAGAGTTCCTGAACAAACAGCCCCCCCATTACTACCTGGCCAGCCAGTATTACGAAAACCAGCTTTCGCGTACATTGCAGAAAGGCCGCGCAGAACGTTTCCGCATGGAGATGCTTCCTGCCGGGGCAAAAGACAGCTTCCGCCTTGTCATTCACACAAAAGAAAAATCCGGCGATCGCGAGATCACGGCGAAGCTGAACGGCAAGCCGCTGCAACCGATTGAAGACGTCAGCACGCTCTGCAACAACCCGTTCAACTGGATGATTACCCCCAACGGCAAACACCGCCGCGCCTGGAAACTGCCCGGCAGCCTGATTCGCAAGGGTTTGAACAATGTTGAATTCAAACTCACGTCCGGTGATCCGCTCACTCTTTTCTGGATCGAGGCTGGCAAATGAACAAAACACCCCTGTTGTATATCCTGCTGGCCTGGTTCACCGCCATCGTGCCGTGCGCCGGCGGTGAACCGGCAGGCCCGAGTACAGCGTTTACGCATTCAGGTAATCGTTGCCGCACAGGATATTCTTCGCACGAGTTCAAGCCGCCGTACCATCTCCGCTGGACATACCAGGCGCGCCACAAACCCCGGCCGGCCTGGCCCGAACCCGTGTGGGAGGTGCAGCGGATCGATTTCGACTATGCCTTGCCCGCAGTCGCGGACAGCCAGCAGGTCTATATCTGTTCATCAGCAGATCATACGGTCCGCGCCCTTGACCTTAAAACCGGAACAGAGAGATGGGTTTACATTACCGGCGGCCCGGTCCGGCTCGCCCCGACGGTAAATAACGAACGGGTATATTTCAGTTCGGATGATGGCAGAGTCTATTGTCTGGAGGCGACAACCGGCAGATTAATCTGGCGGTTTCAGCCGGAAATAAATGACCAGCGCCTGATTGGCAACGGACAGATGATCTCTCGATGGGCATCCCGAAGCAGTGTACTGCTCCATAACGGAAAGGCATATACTGCTTTTGGCATTTGGCCGGAAGGTGTCTTTATTTACTGTCTGGATGCGCAGACAGGAAAGATCGTATGGTGTAATGATACCTCCGGCATCCGCTTCATGACCCTGCCGCATTACCGCGGAATGGGCGGTGTTTCACCGCAGGGGTATCTGGCGCTCAGTGCAGACAACAATACCCTGGTGGTTCCCTGCGGGCGGGCAGCCCCGGCGCTCTTTGACGCAAAGACCGGTCGCCTGATCTACCATGAAGCCGAAGGACTCTTTCCCGGCGGGGCATGGACAATGACCTTCCGAAATCTGGTCTTTACGCGATGCGACGAAACCCGAAAGCCCAATGTTATCACACCTGTCTCGAAACAGTCGATTCGTTCGAAACATGCTGCACTCCTGGCGCTGGATGCCGCCACAGGGAATGAGATCTTTCATTGCCTTGGTGGATCCTGGGGAGTAATTTCCTCGGACGGTATTCTGACACTCACAGGGGGCGAACGCCTTCTCTCTATACATCTGGATGACGTTTTAAAGAAGGCAAACCGGAAAATCCGTCACCATAACACCATCGGCCATATTGTCGATGCCCAAATGAAGGGAACGAAAGTCGATCCGATTCACGCGCTACTGCAGGCAGGCAAAACATTGATCGCCGGTCATAAAGGGAAGGTCGCCTGTTACAATGCGCAGAACCACACGCCTGTCTGGCAGCATCCTGTGGACGGCGATGTTCGCTGCCTGTCCCTGGGCAGGAACTCTCTGATCGTCTGCACCACAGAAGGAACCGTCTACTGTTTCAGCAGGAACGCTGCCGAAAGCCTCGCCCAGAAGGTTCCGGGGCCAGACCAGAACATCGAACCGATACCAGAAACCACCCGTCTTGCAGAACGCATGCTCTCAACGATCGGCGTACAGGAAGGGTATGGCCTTGTTCTGGCAAAAGCAGACGCGGGACTACTTGCAGAGCTGGCTCGCATGAGTCGACTGACGCTCTACCATGTACCGAAAAACAACGCAGATGCGCTGCGGAAAAAACTGCTGCAGGCCGGACTCTACGGCGTTCGTGTCGCAGTCCATGAGTCCGGAACCCGACCGTTACCCTATACCGATTATTTCGCGGACATGGTCCTGGCCGACACAGAAACGCCGCAGCTAATGGACGCCTCGGAACTCTATCGGGTATTACGGCCCTTCGGGGGAACAGCATTGATCGTCTGTTCCCTGACATCTCGTCAATCAATACTGAAATGGCTCCAGAAAGCCGGGATTCCGAACAGAGAAATCAAAGAGAAAGAAATAGGAATCATGATCAACAGAGGCACATTACCGGGTGCCGGCAGGTGGACGCATCCCATGGCAGATGCGGGCCGGTCCGGGGCCTCAGAGGATCGTCTTGCGCGGTTGCCCCTCAAGGTGCAGTGGTTCGGCAGACCCGGTCCGGCATCGATGGTCAGTCGTCATTTTCGTCCGCCCGTACCCATCTCGATAAACGGACGGCTGTTCACGGCAGGACGAGATGTTCTGATCGCTCAAAATGCCTATAACAGCCGAATTTTATGGAAAAAAAAGATTCCGGGAATCGGCCGCTGGCCGGCATCACACCGCGGCGGATGTATTGCCGCGGATGAAGATTCGGTATATGTCATGACCGGAAAGACATGTTTGCGCCTGGATGCAGCCTCGGGCAGAAAACGTTCTGTCTACCAGGCCCCCGAATCATCCATCAAGCCCCTCACCCACCTGAACCGGAAGCTCGAAAAGACGCTGGATTATTTCCGGAAATTCAAAAATACCAGATCATTCAGCAAGAGCCGGAAACCGAATGAACGTCTATGGGAATCACTTGCAATCACGGAAAAATGGGTGATCGGTTCATTGGGAACTCCGCACATCCACCTCGCATGGCACCCTCTGGCATATCCTGTCAATCACGGGATTTTCGTTCTGGATAAACAGAGTGGTGCTGTGAAATGGGTCTACCAGTCAGAGCGGGGAATCGACTCCAATGCGATCGCTGTTTCCAAAGGGCACATCTACCTGATCGACGGTCTACCGGTCCGGGGCGTCAGGCCAAACACCGGTAAGTTCCGCAAGGAAATCGAAACGATTAATAAGCAGGTGCTTGCGAAAAGCAATGTATCCCTTGTCCTCAAGGCACTGGACCTGTACACCGGCCGTGTGTGCTGGCAGACGGACAAGTTGCATCCGCGTCACAGCGCACTCTGGGTTAAGGACGAAACCGTGGTGGTCACGGACAATCACAGTCAGAGCTACATATGCCATGGCCGCGGGGAATGGGGATCGGATGTCCGCGCCTTTGATACCCGAAACGGTACGCTCCGCTGGACAGTAACACCCGAAAAATGCCTGCAGTCACCGGCAATTGTCGGAAACACCGTGTACACGCCGGGCACCCGGGCATTCGGTCTGACAACCGGACACCCCGTCCGATCAAAAGACCCGCTTACCGGAACCTTGATTTCCGGGTATTATGGCCTTACCGGCGGCGGCTGCGGAAAAATGGTCGGATCCACGCACCTGCTTATGATCCGTTCCGGTGGTCTGGGGTTCTATGATCTTCACCGTCCTGTGGGCCTTGTCCAACATTCAGCTGTCCGAGGAAGCTGCTTTATAAACACCATTGCCGCAAACGGACTGATACTTGTGCCGGATGGCTCCGGTGCATGTTCGTGCGCCTACAGCCTTCGAACATCGCTGGCCCTGGCCCCGTCAGACCGTCAAAATCACTGGGGCGTATGCCGACCTCTGTCAGCGGTGTCTGCCGAATCACCACTGCAGCAGTTGCGCGTGAATTTTGGAGCGCCGGGTGATCGAACCGATGACAACGGAGAGATCTGGTTTTCCTGGCCACGACCCTCCACCAGTGGGCCCAGAGGCGCTGGCGGCATGAACCGAATCCCCAAAATGCACCTGCCGATCAAACCGAATCC
>CAZGEP010000245.1:0-4619 GCA_964524955.1 uncultured Planctomycetota bacterium
TCAGCAGAGCCGTTGTTGTCGGTGGCTCTTGTCATTCTTGAAACATCATCATATTTATTAATCCGAGCTCTTATATTTCTTGAAATTCTCTGCCTGTTCGAAGATTTCCTTATAGACTTCATCTCGGTCTATGGGCGGGTAGTTTTGTTCGGCAAGGGCGATGATCAGGTTTGCCTTGAGTTCGGCTTTTATATCCTCCCGACTGCTCCAGTCCGTATATTTTGCCTTGTCATCCACGATTTCTTTTACCTTTTTGGATAGTATCAGAAGCTTGTCTTCCGGGTATTCAAAATCATACTTTACGGTCAGGTCTTTGAGAATGTCGTAGAACGCTTTTTCTTCAAAGTCAATCCCCATATCCCTGAACGATTCCCGTTCCTTTTTCAAATCATTCAGCATATCAATAATCTCTTCTGTAAAATCATCCAATACATCGCTGACCAGTTTTGCGTCTGCTTTCCGCTCATTGTATTTTTCCACCAGGCTCTTGAAGCGTTTGGAGAAATCAATGCCCTTGATTTTATTCACCTTTTTAAAGTCATCAATTGCCCGTGCCAGCAGTTTCTGCAGCAGCTTGATTTTTGTATTCGGGAGCTTGATCTTCTCAATTCGCGCCAGGTAATCTTTATCAAAGATGTCCACCTGAGGTTTTTCTTCTTCGATTTTAAGAATCTCCTCCACCCCGTCGCTTTTTAGGGCTTCAGCAATCATCTCGCGAACCCGGGCATTCATCTGCGAGGTGTCCGGCGCGTTACCCCGAGTTACTTTGAATACAATGGAACGGACCGCAAAAAAGAAATGGATGTAATCCCGCTCCTTCCGGGTGAACTCATCGGTTCCGCAGCAGATATCATAGGCAGCCTTCAGCCGTTTAATTAGATTCATAAAGCGCGTCTCACGCTTGTGAGTCACCTGCACAAACTCTGAAGCCATATTCAGGCATTCCAGCTGTTCCAAAGGCGTACCGCTGAAATAATGACTGGTATCAAACTTGTAAAACATCCTTTTCAGCAGGTCGAGATGATTCCGGACAACGACGATCGACGCTTGAATGTCCTCAATATTAGACTGATCGCCACTGGAGTATTGCTTGAGAGCCATGTCCATCTGCCGCTTGATACCGATATAATCAACCACCAGCCCCTTCTTTTTGGTTCCGTAATGGCGGTTGACACGGGATATCGTCTGAATCAGATTGTGGCGCTGAACCGGCTTGTCAATATACATTGTATCCAGAAAAGGCACATCAAACCCGGTCTGCCACATATCCACAACGATCGCGATCTTGAAATTGGATTTTTCTGTCTTGAACTGACGATCCAGTTCTTTGCGGTATTCTTTGGTGCCCAGCAAATCATAGAGCTCTTTGCAGTCATCCTTGCCTCGGGTCATAATCATTTTGATCCGTTCCATGGGCTTTATGTCTTTCTTCTCCGTGTCCGTCAGCTCCGCACCATGCTCAGAAACCCGCACCTCAGCCCACTCCGGTCGAAGCGAAACTACAGCTTTGTAAAAGTTATACGCGATTTCCCGACTGCTCGATACAAACATGGCCTTGCCTTTGATCGTAGAGCCTTCGTCCACACGCTTTTCATAATGTGTGACAAAATCTTTTGCCAATGCCTGCAACCGATCCGGATCACCAAGAATCGCCCGTATATTCGCGCTCGCCTTTTTACTTTTATCTATCTGGTATTCGCTGGCTCCCTGTTCAGCGCACTGTTCATAATATTCCTCAATCTCCTCCAGCTTGCGGTTGTCCAGCAGTACCTTTGCCGCGCGTCCTTCGTACACAATCCGGACTGTGATGTCATCCCGAACCGACTCGGTCATGGTATACGAATCCACCACATCTCCGAACACATCCAGTGTCGCGTCAATCGGCGTACCCGTGAAGCCTACATACACCGCATTGGGCAATGAGTCGTGCAGATATTTAGCAAAGCCGAATGTGCGCTTAACCCCGTTTTTAGTAACCCTCACTTTCTGGTCAAGATTAACCTGGCTGCGGTGAGCTTCGTCGGAGATGCAGATAACATTGTTCCGGTCTGTCAGCAGCTCCGTATCCTCAGTAAACTTATGAATCGTTGTCAGAAACACACCGCCGCTGCTGCGTCCTCTGAGCAGTGAACGGAGTTCATCCCGGCTTTCCACGCTGACAACCGAATCATCTCCGATAAACCCCTTTGCCCCGCTGAACAGGCCGGACAGCTGATCGTCCAGGTCAATCCGGTCCGTAATCAGAACAATCGTGGGGCTGGCAAACTCAACACTCTTCATCAAAAGCCTTGTCAGAAACAGCATGATAAAACTCTTGCCGCATCCCGTGGCCCCGAAATACGTACCTCCTTTGCCGTCCCCCTCCGGACGGCGATGGGAACGGATACTCTCAAAAAGCTTCACAGCCGCGTAATACTGCGGATACCGGCAGAGCACCTTTTCCTCTTTGGCGGACGTATCCGGAAAGAAAATAAAATTCCGGATAATATCCCGCAAACGGTCATTGTCAAACATGCCCCGGATCATTGAATGCAGGGAATCAATTCCCTGGCTTTCCCTGTATTCGTTTCCGTCCGTCTTCCGCCAGGCATAATAATATTCATACGGTGCAAAAAACGATCCGGCCTTGCTGTTTACTCCGTCACTGATCACGCAGAACGCATTGTATTTGAATAATTCCGGAATGTCCCTGCGATACCGGGTGGTAAGCTGCACATACGCGTCATGAATCGTGGCTTCCTCACGGATCGCGCTCTTGAACTCAAAAACAACCAGGGGCAGGCCGTTTACATACAGTATTACATCCGGAATCCGCTTCTCATACCCCATAATTTCAAGCTGATTGACCACCTTGATACTGTTCAAATCATCCCGAAAACCATTAACGCCGCTGTCACCCACCTTGGGCACCTCGCCGGGTTCCGGATCGCGGAACTCGGTCAGACTCTCATAATCAATCAGTTGTACATATAAATCTTTCTTATTCCGGTCCTCGCGCTTGAGCAGAAACCCGTCCGACACCATCTTCATAATTTGCCTGTTGGTTTCATACAGATCCGAAGCCGGAAGCGTACGCAGCCTCCGTACAATCGAATCAATCTCTCCGCAAGTAATTCCGTCTGCTGCATAGCGCTGGTTCAGATACAGGCGAAGATCCTCCTCTATCAGTACTTCATCTGAATTCCGGCGGAAATCTTCACCCGGAACATACGAATACCCCTCAGTCTTGAGCAGGTCAATAATCGCCTGCTCCAGGCGGGCTTCGGTGAAGGATGAATTCTGAGTGCTGAATGATGAGTTATCGGGCACCTTTTCCTCCTGTTTGCGCTGATTTGTAAGACTTTCATTCATAATTCATCACCCAAATTCATCCTTCAATCACTTCCCAGTGCCCGGTTTTATCCGACCCCACCCGTCTCAGGCGGCCGGACTCCTGGAGTTCTTTAATTGCGCGGGCAACAGAACGAACACTCTTGCCGATTTGTTCAGCCATTTCCTGCCGGGTAACGTTATTATTAGCAGCAATACAGGCGAAAACCGCCTCTGGAGTCTTCATGCCCGCAAAATTTACAGTGCCGTTTACAGTGCCGCTTAGGGTGACGTTTTTGGCCAGCGTTTTCTCAATCATTTGCAGCATAAACTCAACAAAAAGAGTAGATTCAGCCGCCTTTGTACTTTCAGCGATGACGTCATAATAATTTTGTTGAGAGGCATAAACCATATTCTCAACCGGAATCTGCGCAAACAGAGGGTTCCATTGAGAAAGAATCAAGGTTTGCCACAACCGCCCCATGCGGCCATTGCCGTCATCAAACGGATGAATAAACTCAAACTCATAGTGAAAAACACAGCTCTTAATCAAAGCATGCTCGCGGGTTTCGCCCAGCCATCCCAGCAGATCCGCCATCAGTACCGGTACCCGCCCGGCAGGCGGAGCAACATGAACAACCCCACCAGCCCCGCCAACTCCGACATCACCGGAACGATAATACCCCGGCGCATCCAGCAGACCGAACATCAGTGTTTCATGGGCCTTCAGCAGATCGCTTTGCTGTGCAGGATTCCAGTTTTTGAATTCATCATAGGCCTTAATCGCATTCCGCACCTCCTGCACTTCCCGAGGCGGCGCAATGACCGGCTTCCCGTCAAGGATCGTCGAAATCTGCTCTTCGCTCAACGTATTGCCTTCGATCGCCAGCGATCCACGGATTGTCTGGATGCGGTGAAGCCGACGAAGACGTAAACCTTCTGTATCCGCGCCAAACGAAATAACACCCAATGCCTCACCGATTTGTTCAATCAGAGAAGTGATCGTCGGTGTAATTCTATAAGGCGGTACATATTCACTCTTACTCATGGCATAACTTCTTTAAATCAAATCGAACACTCAAAATGTCATTTCCATTTCATCATCTTCCTTTACAGGTTGTATTTCTCCATTTTGAATCTCCCATAATTCACCTGTCCACTTTTCTAATTGTCTTTTAAGTAAATCCTTGCCACGAAAAGAACGTTGATTCTGACTGTTTGAACTAAATGCTTCGACAATACGGTTTATCTGCTTTTCTGATAACGTATCAAAAATAGATAAAAGTTTTTCTACCTTCCAAGCCGAATCA
>CAZGEP010000246.1:0-4514 GCA_964524955.1 uncultured Planctomycetota bacterium
GGTTGCCAGGCAGCACTGGACGCGCCACTGGTGGGACCAGTGCGCCTCGCGATATCACCTGGTCACGAGCGAGGGCGTTGTCGCCGAGTTGCAAGAAGGTGAATACGAGACACAAACCGCTGCCATCGAGCTGGTGGCTGACCTACCCCAGCTCGATGTCGACAACGATATCGCGGACGTAATCGATGTCTATCTTGCGAACCATCTGATGCCCAAGGAGCGCCTCGGTGACGCGCTGCATCTCGCCTTGGCGTCCTTTCACAAATGTGACTTTCTCTTGACCTGGAATTGCAGCCACATTGCCAACGCAAACAAGTTTGAGCACATCCGCATCATCAACACACGCCTTGGACTGTTTGTTCCGGCGCTCATAACACCCATGGAATTGTGTGAGGAGGGAGAATCATGACCGATCCAACGCTGCAACGTGTATGGGATTCGCGTGAGGCGATCTCACGGCGGTGCGATTTCGATTCGCACAAACTGGTCCAGTTTTACCAGTCCCGACAGAAGCCAGCTCGAACAACAGGATCGAAGCGACAAGTGACAGACCGTGAACGGTCTGCCCCTTGCGCTTCATCCTGATCGTTGAACTCAACGTTGGCTGAAGGAGAATAAAGATGAACCGCGTCTTCCGCCTCACTTGGATTGGAAAGCACCCGCATTGCAGTAGCATAAGCGGAATCGGAATAGCGCTTGAAGATTATTCCAAGCGCGGATGTATCGCCCTGCAGATAGGCTTCCACCAGAAACCGGTCATCATCTTTTTTCTGGAATGCTCTCTTTTTTCTGACACACCATCGACGAATCAATTGTTTTCCCTCTTGACAAAATCCATAATGCCTGTATAATCCTTTCCGTGTAGTTACACGGTAATAATTTATCCATCTTTTAAGGAGCAGTTTAATGGCAGTCGCTGTCGCAGATAAGGCAAAACCGTATTCCAGAACAATGCTGGCAGGAAAACGGTCGCAGCGGACATTCAAAGGCTCGGACGGACTTCAGATTTCCATGCCACTTGGCGGCATCGGAGCCGGGTGCATCTGTTTGAACGGCCAGGGCGGGCTGCAGGACTTCAGCATCAAACACAAGCCGGACACAACAGCTCTGCCGGACGGAAAATCATCACCGCATGCAGCGTTCGCACTGCTTCGTTCAACAGGGGCCAAGTCTGCAACCCGGCTGGTCGAAGGGCCCATACCGGTAGAACGCGTCTATGACCAGGGGCTAAAGGGAAACGGTTTTCGCAATGGAGGGTATGAAGGTCTGCCCCGGTTCTCCTCCTGTGAATTCAAGGGCGAGTATCCATTCGGTTTTGTACGTCTCAAAGACCGAACCCTGCCTTTTGCAGTAACCATCACCGGATTCAATCCCTTTGTGCCGCTGGATGACACAGCCTCGGGCCTGCCCTGCGCCATTCTTGAATATACGATCACCAACAAATCCGCCAGAAAAGCCGGTTTTGAGTTTTCCTATCATCTTTCAAATCTCACACGAAAGCTGCCGGGCGAACGAGGCGATGTTCAGCTGAAAAGCGAAAAACTATCCACAAAAGGCGTTTTATTCGGAAACAACTGTCATCCGAACGATGGTCTCTTCGGCAGTGCCAGTCTTTCTGCGCCCGGTTTCAAACCCCGGATCAAAGCCACCTGGCCCTCCGGAGGCTGGTTTGACGCCATATCGATTCTCTGGCGAGATGTATCCGAAGGACGCCTGAAGCCCTCCGGCGGAGAGAACCCGGCTGCCGGCCGCAGTGGAGGCTCAATTCTGATAGCCGGATCCCTCAAGTCCGGTGAATCCATTACAATCCCGGTAGTAATCACCTGGCACTTCCCCAACTGCCACACAAAGACAGAAGACAATACCGCAGGTGTCTGCTGCACAGCAGGAAACTGTTCGGACGTGCCTGAGCCGGCATGGCGCCCGTGGTATGCAGGAAAATGGAAGGATGCGGCCGATGTCACAGATTACATCCATAAGAATTATGATAACCTGAAGCAGCGGACTCTGGCATTCAAAAATGCACTCTTCAGTTCCACGCTTCCCTCGTACGTGCTGGATGCGGTTTCAGCCAACCTGGGCATCATCAAATCGCCAACTGTACTGCGGCAGGAAAACGGAAATCTCTGGGCCTGGGAAGGCTGCCACTGTGATTCCGGATGCTGCAAAGGCTCCTGCACCCATGTATGGAATTATGCGCAGGCGATTCCCCATCTTTTTCCCGCACTCGAACGCACCTTTCGCGAGCAGGAACTGGAACGCTCCATGGACGAAACCGGCCACGTGAACTTCCGCTCCGCTCTGCCGGACGGCCCTACAGGACATGATTTTCACGCGGCCTCGGACGGACAGCTGGGCGGCATTCTCAAGGTTCGCCGGGACTATCATATTTCCGGAAACCGCGAATGGATGCTCCGTATGCTGCCGCTTGCCAAAACCAGCGTGGATTACTGCATCAAGACGTGGGATCCGCGCCGAACCGGCCTGCTCGAAGAGCCTCATCACAACACCTATGATATTGAATTCTGGGGACCGGACGGTATGTGCTCAAGCATCTATGTGGCTGCCCTGGCTGCCATGGCTGAACTGCTCATAGAAGCGGGCAGAGAAGAGGAAGCGCCTCCATACAGGAAGCTCGCAGAGAAGGGAGCCAGAGCACTGGATAAGAAACTCTTTAACGGACAGTTCTTTGAGCAGAAGGTCGAATGGAAAAAGCTCAACGACCAGTCTTTTACAAAATTTATCAGCAAAATCAATGCAAGAAGTTCTGAAGTCGAAAAAATCCTCAAGAAGGAAGGCCCCAAATACCAGTACGGTAAGGGGTGCATCTCTGACGGTGTAATCGGTGCATGGATGACACTCATGTACGGTGTGGACAGCCCTCAGAACCGTGCGAACATCCGCAAGCACTTGAAAGCAATCTTTCAATACAACTTCCGTGCAGACCTGAGCGAGCATGCCAATACCCAGCGGCCCGGATATGCGATCGGAAACGAACCCGGTCTGCTGCTCTGCTCCTGGCCCAATGGCGGCAAGCCCATGCTTCCCTTTGTCTACAGTGATGAAGTCTGGACCGGTATCGAATACCACGTAGCATCCCACCTGATTGCCGAAGGACTTGTTGATGAAGGCCTGACCATTGTCAAGGCTGTTCGCGAGCGCTATGACGGTCGCGCGCGCAATCCATGGAATGAATACGAATGCGGCAATTACTATGCACGGGCCATGTCCAGTTATGCACTGCTCAGTTCGCTGACCGGATTCCGATACTCCGCCGTAGAGAAAACGCTCTGGTTCGGCCCTGCGTCCAATGACAAAAGGTTCAACACCTTTTTTTCCGCAGCCACCGGCTTCGGGACCATCACCCTGACACCGTCGCGTCTAACGATAAAATTGGTTGAAGGAACGCTCGAGGTCAGCAGGCTGGCACTTACGATCCAAGGTAAAACCCGAAATATTAACTGCTGGGTCACGGCAACCGAGGACAAGCCCGGAGTAATTCGACTGTGATATCCTCTCTCGAACTGGCCCGGATCTGCGATGTCTCCCAGGGCACCGTAGACCGGGCCCTCCACAACCGATCCGGAATCAGCGCCGTCACCAGAGAAAAGATTCTGAAGGCCGCGCAAGAGTATGGATACCGCCCTCATCCCGGAGCAATGGAAATTCTCGGTAAGACCAGCAATACTATTGGATGTGTGATTCCGTCAATCAACAATATCTTTTTCATGGACATGCTGAACACGATTCGGACCGGAATCTGCGCTCTGGACAAACGGTTTGTGATTACACCGGTTGGCAACAGCGCAGAGATGCTCGACGTCCTGCAGGACTTTTCCGCCCGAAGGTGTTCGGCGGTCCTGATTATACCTCCGGAAGACAACATCCCGATCCCCCCGGACATCACCCGAAACACGGTGGTCATTTCCCTGCTCAGCCCATGCAGCGGAGAAAACACTCATTTTCTCTCTCCGGATGAGGAGACAGCCGGGCGCGATGCCGCAGCGTATCTGATATCCAAAGGACACAGGCGGATTCTACACCTGACGTATTCACGCAACGCCTATGCCATCAAAGCCAGAGACTGCGGATATGCCCGGGCCATGAAAAATCATAATCTCAACCCCGTAACCCTCATTGAAAAAGAGGTCACGTGCCTGCCGGATCTGATCCAGCGGCAAAAGGCGACCGCGATCTTCTGTCACAATGACTGGCTGGCACTCACCGCCATCCGCATACTCACCGAAGCAGGGCTTCACGTGCCAAAGGATGTATCTGTCCTCGGCGTTGACAACAGCCCGACCTTCACCTCGCTCTATCCGGATATCACCACACTCGAATACCCAAGTGAATGGATCCGGGATCAGGCCGTCCGTATCATCTCAGGCAAGAAGCCTCTCCGGAAACAAATCCGGTTTAGAATAATTGAACGGGCATCCACGGCAGAAAACTCAAAAAGAAATTGGGCGTGGCTACTTTCAGTGATGCTGTAATCCACGCAAGATTATTTGGTT
>CAZGEP010000247.1:0-4513 GCA_964524955.1 uncultured Planctomycetota bacterium
GAAGCATAATATTTTACCCAAATGGAACTACTCTTTGGCTCCGCATAGATTGTAATGTTATTTTTGAGCAAGCCCTTAGAATTCCCTTGCTTGATACAGACGAAACACCCCTTGGAGCAGTACAGAAATTCAGCCTGCAATACCATAATGGAACTGACTGGGTGGACCTGCCTGTTACTCAGGTTATCGGAGCCACGCAGAACGCTGACGGAACCTTTCGCTCCAGCATTCTTCTGGAGGGAGAAACCAGTGAAGTTCCTCAGCATAAAGTAACCTTTGTAATGCCCGCGCCGATTGACACGGAAAAAGTCAGATATTTTCAACCCTCCGGTGGCGGCACTCAGCTTATGCCGGACACAGCCGTGCTTTCCGAAGTTGAATTCTGGGGAAATGCCAATTCATATGTACCGGTCGTGCTTTCTATGAACAACCAGGATCATATCAGCGAAGCGAATGAAATACTTGCTTCAGACATACAGTTTTCCGCTTCAGATGGCGGTAGCCAGGCTCCGGTCACTGCGGATAAGACCTGGAGTGTAAACAGCACGATGCAGGAAAACACATACCGTAGCTTCAAATATGACATGTTTGATCGTCTTATTGCCGTGTATTTTATCATTGGCGGACAGGAAACTATACAGGCAGAATACTTTTATGATGCGTTCGGCCGCAGAGTTAAGAAATACCTGTATGAAGGCGGACTTGCGAATGAAATAATTTCCTACACCTATGATGGAGAACGGGTCATAGAAGAAAAGCAGGATGGAAAAACCACCAAACAGTTTATCTGGTCACAGGACACGGACGAGCTGATCGCATACAACAAAAAACGCGGGATCACTGAAGGGCTCTATTACTACCGATATATGGATTTTAATCAGATTGACAGCCTGCTGGATACAACCGGCTCATCGTTGGAGCATTACTCCCTGTGGCATTTCGATTTTAGTATTCCTACCATATATCACATGGAAAACAGCCAGGCTGTTTATGACGAAGAAAGCCGTTTTGGAAATCCCTTTATGATAAACAACATGTGGCGGGATGATGAAACCGCGGTCTGGTCCGAGTACAGTATTGACCGAATACTGGGACAGTCAGGCGGTGCATTGTACGGTTATGTAAGTGATGTTGTCAGAACCCCGCTGTTTTATACACCCTCCGGTCATTTCAACAGTTACTACGGAATCTTCATGCAGAATCAGGGGCTATCATCTGACATGCTGTACAACCAGCATGTGGCCAAATCATTAAACCTGGATAAGATGCATGAATACTGGGAGAATGTGGGCGGGATTACAAATTCATGGTCAACCGTTCCGAAAATAACGCCGTGGGACTTGACAAGAGCGTGGGCATCTGCTACAGTTACCGGATACATGATGCTGTCCTCAGGAGCAGGCCTTGTCAGAGGTGCGGCCTGGGCTGCCAGAGGCGGAAAAGCACTCTGGCATGCAAGGAAAATGTCAACAGCAATCAATCTTGGTAAACAGGCTGTAAGGTCTATCGGGCCTGCATGGGATGGAATCAGCATTGGTCAGGGAGCTATTAGTTTTGCAACCTATTCAGGATTTTCTCTTGTTGCAGATCAAAGATTAACTTGGGGGGGAGCAATAGGTGCTGGTTTAGGTGGTAGTGTTAAAGGATGGTTCGGAATCCCAATATTCGTAGGTATAAGTCATTATATTGACTCATATAGAAAAGAGAGAATAGATATTAATAAAATTGCCGTTGAGTCTTTAATCGGATTGACTTTAAAAGGTGTATACAATACAAAACATGTTAAATTGAAAGCAAAAAGTATTGATACAAAAATGCTTCAGTCAATAAAAAGCTTTAAGCGAATACGTTTTAGACAGCCACATTATCGTCAAATTCATTCAGTAACAATGTCGATTGCAAGGAGCTTGGTAGATAAAACACCTATCCAAAAAGTGGGGATTCCAGTTTTATCATCATTGTCAGGTTTATCAATTGGATATTTACAAAATGAGAAAACTCTTAAAGATATAAAATATATCTTTGGACTCGAAGAATAATATTATGAAGATTATCAAACGAGGTTCAGAAGATAAGAAAATGCATTTTATTGTGTTTATCTTATTTACGGCATTCATTTTCCATTTTTCTTACTGGATCATATCTGATGTATTTAAGCCCTTTGTTAGTTATGATAGTTTAGTAACAATAAAAGGTGTTGTTGATTCATATAAATACAGATATAAAGATCATGATTTTGATATTTTCTTAACCGATGGAAGAAAGGTTATTTTCAGTTTTATCTCTGCAAATAAAAGCTTTAGAGAAAAAGTTAAAAAAGGGATGGAAATGACTTTTAAGGTAGAAAAATCAAAAAAAGAAGGTGAATATTTTGGTCGAGAAGCAATATATAAAGGGAATACGCTCTTCAGTTTTCAGGACTACAAAGATTCAGTAAAAAAAGGACATTTTTATATACCTTTTTTGGTTGTTTTCTTCCTTGTCATCTGGTTTTTCTGCGTTCTTCTTCCAGGCTTGGGCTACAAAGCTGTTTTTGAAGAAAATGTCCCCAAGGAAGATAAGAATCAGAGTTCAAATGATACAACAGATATTTGACAATAAAAGCTTAATTCAGCCGACCACTTCATCAGAAAATGTTTACTCGAACGTTATCAAGTATTCAAGCAGTTTCACCGGCTATGAACATAGGTGTTCCAGCTATATCCTCAATTTCTGGAGCATCAATAGGTTATTTATATGCGATACATTCAAAAGTAGGTATAGGATATATCTTTGGATTTCAGGAATAAACTATGAAGATTATTAAACGCGGACCGGACGATAAAAAAATGGACATTGTGTCTTTTGTGCTTATTACTGGAGTTATTTTTTACGGGTCTTATTGGATTATATCAGATGTTTTCACTCAAAATATTCCCTCGGAAGATATGATTTTGGTTGAAGGTGTTGTTATTCAAAAGAACTACGACATTAGAAATAGGCAGCTAAAAATTATTTTAGATAACAACAAAAAAATAATTTACGAGTTTATATCCGGAAATGAAAAACTTAATAAAAAGATAGAAACAGGGATGCATGTTAAATGCAAAGTAGTTAAAGCCAATGCCAGAAATCGTTATTTTGGTTTCGAAGCGATAATTGAAGGAGATGAGTTATATAGCCTTGACGATTACAAGGCAAATAAAAAGGATGGGTATTTTTACGCACCTTTCTTGTTAATTCTCTTTCTTGTAATCTGGTTCTTCTGCATTCTCCTTCCTGGCCTGGGCTACAAGGCGGTATTTGATGAAAACGTGCCGGATGAATTAAAAAAGAAAGATAATGAAGCAAAAACCCCGGCTGATTAATTCAGTTTTGCAATTTAAATGCACCAGTCAAGGACATCGCAGGCAGCCAAAATAGGGAAGAAGCTAAGGGATACAGCCTATTAAGTTCCTTATAATAAGATAGTTGTGGAAATGTGAATTGCCAAATGAGACACAAAACTGCCCCGCCCGCTCACGAAGTAGAAGGGGGCGTACTTTATTATATTGATTTATTTCCCCGCCCACTCATCCCAGACGGCTGTCCGGCACACCACCAAAGTCTCCAACCTCAAGACACTGTACTACCCGTCTCTTGACAAAACCATAACCAGACATTATGATAATCTTCACAGGCTGGACGCGGTGGCCTCGGCCAGCACCACAATCGCCTCCTGGAGCTACACCGGCCTGCGGAGAACCGGCATGACATATGGAAACGGCGTTTCCACATCCTTTGCCTATGATGACAACCTTCGCATGCGTGAAATGAACCATTCCGGAAGCGTGGGCGGGTATCAGTATAATTATGACAAAGTCGGCAACAAACTCTTTGAAAAAGACACCCGCCGCGAAGCCAACAACCGCTCCTTTGCCTGTGACGATTTTTACAGGCTCAAAAAAGCATGGTATGGAGTAACCCATTCCTATCTACAGGGTGTGGAAAACGTCATAGACACCATGCAGCAGACACAGAAAACCAGCGGAGACGCGCTGCAGAGCGCCACAGATCCGGTCCAGAGAGCGGAGCTGTCCCTCAACGATCCGACCGCGTTCAGTGCCGCTTCCAGTTACGACCTCGACAACCTCGGAAACCGGGAATCCGCAAACGTACAGGGCGTATCCCACGACTACACAACAAGCAATGACAATGACAACACCTATAGCCAAATCACCATCGGCGGAGAAAATTTCAACATAGAGCACGATGATAACGGAAACGTAACCGCCCGGGGCGGAGACGCACTTGTCTTTGACGCGTTCAACAGACTAATCCGCTACACCAAAGAAGACGAATCCATTGACTTTGCCCTGAACGCCACCATAACCGGTGACGGCTCAGAAACGCTGAATCTGAACGACAAATACGTCAATACATACTGGACCAGCGACAGTGCGGCGGTTGACCATGACGTGGAACTCACCTGTGGATCTATGGTCGAGTAGACCGGAGGCACCACCCCTCCAGTCCCTCACAGAACCGTACGTGA
>CAZGEP010000248.1:0-4507 GCA_964524955.1 uncultured Planctomycetota bacterium
AAATCACAATATGGGAAGAAAAAAGCATATTCAGTTCGTCTCTTGATTTTCTGCAGTTTTATAAATATCAAGTGTCCAATTCTATTAAAATTAACCAGCGTAAAAAAATTGAAAATATATTATATGAGTGCAGAAGGAAAATGGAATAAATGAAAAGGTATTTTTTAATCACGACAATGATCATCGCGGTACTTGCGGCAATCTGGATCATCTTTTTTCATAAAGGCACCTCCGGAAAAACAGAGACCGAACGCCCTGACCAGAGGAAACAAACCGCAATAGTGAGTGTTATAACAGCTGCACCGTCAGATATTTCCGAAACTCTGGAATTAACCGGTTCTGTGGAGCCATATAGAGTCGCCCAATTAGCCTCTCCGGCAGAAGGACCTGTTGAAAATATTATTGTCCGCGAAGCTGATTCTGTTGATTTCAACGAGGCCTTGCTCTCGATTGGAAGAAAGAAAGGTGTGGACGCTCTTATCATTTCGCTTAGGGAGGAGTTAAAAAAGGAGGAGGATAATTTAAACCGTGTCCATCAGCTTGTCGAAAGAGGATTGTTACCCGTCGAGCAGCTGGACAGGGCCAGAGCCGTATATGAAAAGGTTCGCGCGTCACTGATCGGGGCAGAGGAAACAGCCCGGGATTATATTATCAAAGCTCCGTGGGCAGGGGTGGTATCTCGTGTAAATGTGAAAGAAGGTGAATTCGTCCCGCCCCGCACCGCCTTACTGGAAATATATGATCCCGCCAGTCTGGTTATTCGTGCCTCGATTCCCGAAAGGCATGCGGCCGAGGTTACCACCGGAATGCACGTTGATGTACAATTGGATGCCTACCCCGATAAAGTCACCCCGGGCCGCATTGAACGGGTTTACCCCTATCTTGATTCACGCCTTCGCACCCGGACAGTGGAAATACTCCTGAATAAGTCTGTCAAACTGCTGCCTGGCATGTTCGCGCGGCTGAAAGTTTTGCTCAAAAATAAGGATAACGTTGTCACCATACCCATTGAGGGATTGGTTAGTACTTCGAAAGGCTGGGCCGTTTTTTTGTTTGAGAATGGAAAAGCCATGGCACGACAGGTTGAAACCGGTATTGAATACGGCAATCGTATTGAGATTATTTCGGGAATTCAGCCCGACGATAAGGTCATCGTTGCCGGAAATGAGAAGCTCAAAGATGGCGCCGATGTTCGACTTGCGAAAGATGATAAGGCGATCAAAGAGAAAAACAAGGACATAGCTGAAACTCCTGCCCGGCAGCATGGTAATACTGGAGACAGCCAATGAAAGTGACCGATTATGCTGTCCGGCGAAAGCTTGCAACCAGCGCCATAGTCCTGGCACTTGTCGTACTCGGGCTTTACGGCCTGTGGCGTTTACCCGTGGATTATCTGCCCAATATCACCTACCCGTTAGTCAAAATTCAAATTAAATGGCCCGGAGCCACGCCGGACGAGATCGACACGGACATCGCTGATCCTGTCGAGCGCCTTATGTCCACAGTGGATCGTCTCGACTACCTTGAATCCTCCTCCATCGAAGGTCTCTATAACCTTAACGTCTATTTCGAATACGGAGCGGATGTTGATGTAGCGTTTCAGGATGCTCTGGCCGCACTGACGCGCTCTCAGCAGCAGTTGCCTAAAGATATCGAAGCCCCCTATGTTTTCAAGGCCGACCCCTCACAGCTTCCTGTCATGCAGTTGACCGTAAGTTCCGACCGCTGGGGTCCGATGGAACTCAGGGACTGGGCCGAAAACTGGCTGCAGGATCGTATCCTGGCGGTGCGGGGAGTGGCGGGGACCGAAGTTGTCGGCGGGCTCGAACGTGAAATGCGCATTCTGCTTGACCCGGCCGCCATGGAAAAACATCGTCTCTCTCTGGATGCGGTGATCAAGAAAGTCGCTGACGAGAATGTCGAACAAACCAGTGGACGGGTCACCGTCGGCCCAAATGAAATCATCGCACGGACCATGGGGGAATATTCCAGCCTTGACGAAATCCGCACCGTCGTGGTGGCCGGAGAAGGATATCAGAAAGTCTATTTGCGGGACATTGCCCAGGTCATCGACAGCCACGAGGATGCGCGTTTGATCACACGTTTCAACGGACGTGAAAGTGTCAAGATTTCGGTTCTGAAGGAAGCTGAAGCCAATACCGTGAAAACCGCCGAGGCTGTGGCCCTGCTTCTGAGTGAGTTGAAAACGGAGCTGCCAATTGGCCTGCAATTAGATTACGTGGAAGATCAGGCAGTTTATGTCAAACAGGCCCTAAACGGAGTACGAAACGCGGCAATTGCAGCAGCCGTTTTGCTGATCATTGTCGTTTATCTGTTTTTGGGCAGTGTCAGGCAGGTGATGGTCATGGTCATCGCCCTGCCTCTTACCCTGGTTCTCAACTTCGGCCTTATGAAGCTGGCAGGCTTCTCTCTCAATATCTTTTCTCTCGGAGGGCTTGTAGTCGCTATTGGCGTGGTGCTTGATAATTCCATCGTCGTGGTGGAAAGCATTTCAAGATTGCGGCGGGAGAATCCTGATCAAAGCTCAGCAAGATACACCATTGCAGGGACCTCAGAAGTCGGTCCGGCACTGATTGCTGCCACCCTTTCATTCCTTGCGCTGTTCGTGCCGTTTCTTATAGTTCCCGGGTTGACCAGTTTGCTCTTCCGCGAATTGATCCTGGTCATCGCGGGTATCGTCGTGATTAGTCTAACCATGGCAGTATCGGTAACGCCGATGATTACGGCTACTTTTTTTGGCGGAAGCCGCCCGGTTCGCCAGGCGGGCCGGTTTGAACGGATATTTGATCGAATCACTCATGGCTACGGCTGGCTGCTCGACCGGACAATCGATTGGCGGTGGCTCGTGGTGCTGGTTTTTCTGCTGGTGGTTGTAGGAGCGGCGGCTCTGTCGGGAAGAGTTGGCGCTGAATTTCTGCCGCTTATTGATGACGGCCGGATCATGGTCAAGGTCAAGATGCCAACCGGATCTTCAGTAGTCGAAACCGACCATGCGCTGAGCAAAATCGAAGCGCAGATACAAGGAGATCCTTTGATTCAAAGTGCGTTTACTGTCGCTGGGGGGCAACTAAGGGGGATAACGACATATGAAATCGCCAATGAGGGAGAGGTGGATATCCAGCTTATCCCGAGAGCCATGCGGGATATCAGCACCGAGGAGTATGTTAATAACTTGCGCAAAGAAGTTAGTAAGCTTCAGCCCCCGGGCGGAAAAGTCATGGTGAAACAAATGCCAATCAAAGGGATATCTGGCGGGATGGGATCATCGGACATTATTGTGCAGGTTCGCGGGCAGGACATGGAAACCCTCGCTGAGCTTGCAAATAAGACAGCGAAGACAATCAGTGCTATGGATCAATTTCAGAACGTGTTCGTCTCTATGGATTTGACCAAACCTGAATTCCAGATTCGGGTTGACCGCGTCAAAGCCGCTGAACTCGGCGTGTCTGTTTCAAATGTGGCAGCGTCCCTGCGCTCGCTGATCACCGGCGCGGTGGCAACGCGTTATCGTGACGGGAGCGAATATTACGACATTCGAATGATTGTCCCGGAGCAGAGCTTGACTTCCCGGCAGGATATCGAAAACCTTTCGCTCACCAGCGCCCGGGGAGACATCCTCAGGTTGCGGGACATTGCGACCGTGGTTTCCGGTACCGGTCCGATTGAGATTATCAGACAAAATCAGATTAAGCAGATCACAGTCGAGGCGGATATTGCCGGCGGTGATCTGGGTGGGGCAGTGGAAAAACTGCAAGACATTCTGGCCGAAATTGAACCACCGGCTGGCTATGTGTTCGATTTCGGCGGCCGGGCAGAAATGATGCGCGACATGAAGGAAACTGTCCTTGCAGTGCTGGCCTTCGCATTGTTCTTCTCTTTTGTTGTTTTGACTGTCCAGTTTAACAGCCTCAAGCTGCCGGGACTTATTCTTGGAAGCGTTCCGGTTTGCCTGACAGGCGTGGTGTTGCTCATGTATCTCAGCGGCTTGCCATTGGGGGCTACGGTAATTATCGGCGTGCTGGTCGTGGTGGCAGCGACGGTCAACGACGGCGTGTTGCTGCTGACCTATGCCAGGGACCTGCAGGAGAAGCATACCTGGTCACCGAAGCGGGCTGTTTTAGATGCAGCCAGGATCCGCCTGCGTCCCCGCGTCATGACAACAGTCACGACCATGATTGGATTTTTGCCTCTGGCGTTAAACCTGGAGGAAGGCGGTGACATGTTACAGCCCATGGCCGTGACTGCTATTGGCGGATTGGGAACGGAAATGCTGGCAGCCTTGTTTCTGATGCCGTGTTTGTATGTCATGGCTTCGCGAAAAGTACAGCCCAACCCTGGCGCCCCCCTATAAATTCACGACTGCGACACCTGCTGAAGGTATGAAAATAGCTGTGAAGTTCTTGGGCATACTCAATATTTTCTTCAGAAAATGGACAAACGAAATTGGGTTGCGTATGGCGGTTGGCGCAGGCCGCAAAGATGTCAT
>CAZGEP010000249.1:0-4451 GCA_964524955.1 uncultured Planctomycetota bacterium
AGTTATCGTCAACTTAACCGGATAACTTTAGTAAATATGGCGTTGTAATATTAGGTAAGTTGTTAATCGAATGAACGCGGAGAATGATATATGCCTCAGAAGGATGTGCGCACCCGTATCGGACAACTGGCTGTCCGCAAGGGGTATATCAAACCAGCCCAGCTTAAGGACGCTGTAGCCAAATTTAATCTTTCGCTGAAGAACGGATCCAAAATTCCATTCGGAGAGTTCCTGATCCGGGAAGGATACCTGACCCTTCACCAGCTTGAAGACGTCCTGATTCTCCAGAAACGGGAAGAGACCCGCGAATTCATACCCGGATATGAATTTATCCGAAAACTCGGTCAAGGCGCTATGGGTGAAGTATTCCTGGCGCGCCAGAAATCCATGGACCGTCTGGTTGCAATTAAGCTGCTGCCCGAAATCCTTTCCAAGGACAAGGATTACATTAAACGGTTTTTTCGCGAAGCCCGTATCGCGGGCAGGATGAACCACGTGAATATTGTCCGCGGCCTGGAGGTCTCTTCACACGAGAACCGGTACTACTTTGTGATGGATTACATTGACGGTAAATCGCTGAATGAACTTATTCCCAGAGGTAAGGGCCTGGATGAGGAAACAGCCCTGCATTACGCCATGCAGGTGGCACGCGCTCTGGGGTATGCCAATGAAATGGGTGTCATTCATCGGGATATCAAACCGGAAAATATCCTCGTGGATGAGAAAGACATTGCTCATGTATGCGACATGGGACTGGCCAAACAGTTAAATTGCGAGATGGATCTGACCATGATCGGTGTGACCGTTGGAACACCCTACTATGTCTCTCCGGAACAGGCCAGGGGAGACAGGGACGTTGACACACGAAGCGATATTTATTCACTGGGCGCCACGCTTTATTATATGCTGACCGGACAGAATCCGTACCAGGGATCATCCGCAACCGTAGTCATGACCAAGCATCTGAGCGAGGATATTCCAAACCCAAGGAAATTCAATCCGGCTGTTTCCAGCGGCTGCTGCCGGATGGTCGGCCGAATGATGGCCAAAGATCCGGCAGACCGGTACCAGACTCCGGAGGAGCTGCTTGTGGACATGGAACTCGTGATTGACGGCAAGGCACCCAAGCGCGGGTTTCTCTCCGGCGGGCGGAGTTCGTCTCGATCTCGCTCTGGTGCAGCGCGAAGAGAAAGCTCGCGATTGAAGAAATATATTGACCCCGAGCCGGATAAAAAAAACACCCCATCCTGGTTGATTGGAGTTGCTGCGGCCGCTGTGGTTCTGATTGGAGTGCTTCTCACAAAGGGCATACTCAGTGATGGAACCCGGAATGACGGGAATTCAGATCCCGCAGTGCAAACAGACGCGTCTAAACGCAAATCCGTGAACAGTGAGACTCCCCGAAGAGGATCCGTCTCCCCGGAACATGCAAATTCGAGCGGTCCGGTCGATCCTGATTCGGCAAGAGCCAGATTTCTCTCATATCTGAAGAACGCCGGATGCGTGATGTACCTTCCCTTTGACCGGGATACAATTGTCAGAAAGAAAAAGAAACGAATTGCCAGAGATCTGAGCGATCACGGAAATCACGGAGTGATCCATGGAGCGGTTCCTGCCAGTGGTGCGGTCAATCAGGCCCTTGATTTTGACGGCAGGGATGATTATGTGTCCTGTGGTAATCCCAAGAAACTGAATTTTGGACGGGGAAATTTCACGGTTGCCGTGATATTCAAACGCAGAAAGAATGCCGCAGATAATTTGCGTCTTCTTTCAAAAGGGGCAGATTCAGATCTGCCTGAGAGGGCAGGTTTCTGCATGTTGGGAAGCAATCATCGAATTGGCTTTATGATCAACCCGGGAGGCAAACGTAAGGCGGCTTCTACAGGAGATGTGCTTCAGCCTGGAGAATGGCACAGTGTTGTGGGAATCCTGGAGAGAGGTAAGAACCTGAGGATATACGCGGACGGAAAAGAACTCTGCTGTAACCCTGCCCCCGCGGGTTCGGTATCAGGAACCAAACCTCTTCACATTGGAAATTCGTCTGGGAATAAAGGCCAACTTTATTGGGATGGTCTGATTGACGAAGTCATGATCTTTAACCGCGCGCTCACCCAAATGGAAGTCAACAAATTGTATAAACGGGGCAGGAAGTGATAACTGAAGTCGATGGTCTATGGTCTGTAGTCGATGGCTAACTACGTAAAAAATCGAAATCTATCGGTATCGTCTCTTGAATCAGAAACGGCCGATACCGATAGCGATACTGATTTGAATTGCCGTCATCTTTTTGTTTAACTATTTGCGGGGAGCGGTACTAAGGTGCGGCTGTTTCGTTGCGATGTGTTGGAGCCGGTGGAAGAAAACCGCCAAAAATACTTTATAAGCAACGAAATACGCGAAATAAACGAAAAAAAGGACAGTGTTCATTCATATCTCTTTTCATGTCTTTGCACTCAACGTCCTGTTGAGCGCCCTCGCCTGCATCGGAAATACACCAAAACTTATTTTTCTTTTTTATTCGAAATTTTTGAATACAATATCGGATAAATAAACACAAGACGGAGTTTGCAGCATGACAGTCAGCGATCCGATCAGTGCGTATTATGGAAAGGTTGATGACTACGGACATTTTCGTCTGGAGTACAGTCGGGATGCGGTCCGCAGCCTGCTGGATCGGGCCGGGGCAGGGGATGACTGGGTGATTGCGGATATCGGATGCGGAACCGGCCACCTGACAAAGCACCTGCTTTCGCATGTCCGATCTGTCCTTGCAGTAGAACCCAATCAAGAGATGAGAGAATACGCGGAAATGAAGCTGGGAAATGATCCGGCCTTTCAGACGGTTGACGGAACCGCGGAATCGACCGGTCTGGGCGATCAGAGTGTGGATATGATTACGGTCGGCCAGGCCATTCACTGGTTTGAACCAACGGCCGCGTTTGCTGAGTTTCACAGAATCCTCAAGCCGGGTGGGCCGGTCGGGCTGGTCTGGAACCGGTTTGCCGGAGAGCCGTTCCCGGAGACCGAATGGCTCTTTGAGGCCGGAAGTACGCAGTCGGGCAGCTGGCAGATGTCTGTAACCGAGGGATGGGAAAAATACATGGGCGGGGCACGCAGCGCTGCAGCCGCCCCCATGCCGGGCACACCCGAGTATGCGGACTTTGAAGAGAAACAGAAAGCGTTTTTTTCTGAGAACGCCGTGAACGGAAAGATTGCACTTACATACACAACACAAACGATTTTGGGCAGGGTGAATCCGGCTGTTTGAGTGAAACTTTATTCAAGAGAAATTGAATGGACAATAAAATCGTACTTGAACTGTACCACGGCCCGAATAACGGCAGAAACTCCGAAGGATCATTTATTACCCTTGCGGATGGGCGGCTGCTCTTTATTTATGCGCGGTATGCAACAGACGGGTGGCAGGATCATGATCCTGCGGACCTTGTGGCGCGTATATCCACAGATGACGGCAAGACCTGGCCCGAGGAATCCAAGTTTGTCATGATGGGCAATGAAGGAGCGTGCAATGTAATGTCGCCCACATTTCTGCGGCTTCAGGACGCTCGTATCGCATTCTTCTACGGGATTAAGAACAGCTGGATGGATTTTCGTTTGCACATGCGCACATCAACGGATGAATGTCGGACATGGAGTGGTTCTGTTCTTTGCATACCGGCGCCAGGATATTTTGTGGTGAATAATGACCGGGTTATTCAATTGCAAACAGGCCGACTGGTAATTCCGGCAGCATATCACCGGGCAAAACAGGACAGCAGGGAGATGAGCTGGAAGGGTTTTGACGGACGCGGTATTGCCATGTTCTTTCTCTCTGATGATCAGGGTGAGAGCTGGCGGGAATCCAGAGACTGGTGGGCGTTTCCCGGCCGGAGTATGTCCGGGCTTCAGGAGCCGGGGGTGATAGAACTCGCAGACGGCCGCCTGTATGCCTGGTGTCGTACGGATGCCGGGTGTCAATACGAGATGATGTCCGAAGATCAGGGCGAAACCTGGTCAGAGCCGAAACCATCCCGTTTTATTTCATCCACGTCTCCACTGAGCATCAAACGAATACCAGAAACCGGTGAACTGCTGGCGGTGTGGAACGATCACTCTCATTTGAGCAGTAAGGAAATCGCAGGACTTCCGAAGTCAAGCTGGGGGCGAACACCGCTTTCAGTGGCTCTCAGTGATGATGACGGGAAGACATGGTCTCCCGCACGGATGATCGAGATCGATGAAAACAGGGGATTCTGTTACACAGCGATTCATTTTACACAGGATGCCGCGTTGTTGGCGTATTGTTGCGGTCCGGTGGGTAATGGGGAGGCTGTATTGCAGGATTTATGTGTTCGGCGGGTGACCTTTGATTGGCTGAAAGACAAGGCAGACAGTTGACTGATATGCAGAATAACCTATGGAGGTAAAACAATGTCGGAGTATTCCATTCT
>CAZGEP010000250.1:0-4440 GCA_964524955.1 uncultured Planctomycetota bacterium
CGGTGGGATTCAGATTGAATCCAGATACCTTCTATCCGTTGGCATTTGTGTCAGCGGAATAAAGGCAACGATGTGTGTTCGACCTGTGTTTGCACTAAAAGTCGAGTTTGATGTTGAAAAAGTATTCTCCCCTGAGAATCGTTAGTACCGCGCTTCTGCCGACCAGCTTGGCCAGCGAGAGCAGGTAGGCGTCTGTTCCGGTAATTCGGTGGTTGGAATTAACAGCAAGGATGACATCTCCGGGTTTGATGCCTGCTTTGGCCGCAGGCCTCCTGGCAATGGTTTGGGTAATATACATTCCCTGCAGCCCCCTGAATCCGAGTTGACGTGAGATGTCAGGGGTGACTTCTCGTGTGGTGATTCCCCACATGAGTTCCAGCCATTTTCGGTTTTTTTGCTGCCATTTGTCCCGGTCGTCAACGTTACACTGAAATATAAGTTTCTGGTCTCCCCGTTCAACGGTAAGGGAGATGGACTCTTTTTCCCGTTTGGATGTAATAATGGTGGTGAGTTGGGAGGAACTGGAAATTACGGTATCGTCTGCCTTGAGTATGATATCACCGGCTTTCAGACCAGCCTTGTTGGCCGGGGAGTTCAAACTTACAAAAGAGACTTCGGTTTTCCGGGCATGATCTCGTGTGGAGAGTCCGATCCAGCCGTGAAGCACTTTTCCGTATTGAATAATGTCTTCCAGAACTTTGCTGGCGATGTTGATAGGGATGGCAAAACCAATGCCGGTGCTTTCACCGGTTTTGGAGTAGATGGCACGGTTGACGGCAATAACGTTGCCTTCCAAGTCAATCAACGGGCCGCCGCTGTTTCCGGGATTGATGGAGGCACTGGTCTGCAGGGCATTGTCTTCCCGGCCCTTGGCGCTGATGATTCCCTGGGTCACGGTCTGAGTGAACCCAAAGGGATTTCCAATGGCCAGTACCCAGTCCCCAACCTGCATTTTTGAAGAGTCTCCGATATCAGCAGAGGGCAGCTTTTTCGCATCCACCTTGAGTACAGCCACGTCCAGCTGATTGTCGCTGCCGAGCAGCTTGGCTTTAAATTCCCGTTTGTCTGAAAGCCGGACAATGATTTCATCCGCGCCTTCAACCACGTGTGCGTTGGTGACGATATAGGAGCCCTTGACAATAAATCCCGTCCCCAGAGAGCTCTGAACCCGCTGGGGCCGGCCGGTGGAGTGGGCGGGGGCGTCAAAGAAGAAATTAAAGATATCGTCATGGAAAAATGGATGGTATTTCCGTCGACGGACAATCTGGTAGGTGCCAATATACACGACCGAGGGCCGGGTTTTGGCCGCAGCCTTGCGAAAGACCGAGGACAGGGCCTTGATGACATCGCGGTCGCTGAGGTTTTTACCGTGCGCAGCAGGGATTGTCAGAAACAGAAGCACAAGAATAACTGGAAGTGGTTTCAGTCGAAAGAGCATAACGGACCCGTGGTTCAGTTTTCTTCCCAGTAATCGGATGCAGAGTCATCCGTTTCTGTGGGAAAATCTTCAAACGCTGTGAATTCCGAGTTGCCTTCAGGGGTGGTCAGAGCCGGAGCCGTATCGTGCTCCAGCAGTGCATCGGCTTCACCAGCTTGGGCCACTTCCAGGCCCTGGTAGATGATGTACCCGCCTTTGTCAAAGTTTGAGGCAATAACGGTTTCGCAGAAGAAGTCAACAGATGCGCCTTCTTCAAGCGGTTCATCGCTGTTGTTGACTTCGCGTATTCGTTCAAAGGCGCGGGGCGGTGTATCTGTCCTGGGCTGACCGGCCTGGTAGAGCGTGATGGAAAATCGACCGTTTTCAACGGTTCCGGCATTAAAGGCTTCGGTCTCGGATGGGTCGCGCATGCGGGAAAAGGATGACGGGAGCTTGATTCCCGGATTGGTTTTGTACTCGGCCCGGACCTGGCAGCGGCTTGCGGTGATTCCGCTGTTTAAGAGTGCAGCCAGGATTTCCGGGGTTTCATCAAAGACATTGTTGTCTTCAAAGTAATTGCCCGCGCCGGTCAGACTTTCCTCCTGCTCATAGACGATTCGCGGCGGGTTGGCGGTGGGATCATATATGTATCTGCCGGTGACCCGGATTCCCACGTTACGCAGTGCATTGTCCATTTCATCCATATCATAGGGGACGGCCCATTCCCGCCATTCGGGATCGCCGCCGCTCTGCTGGGAGCTTTGGGTCAGGGTGGGCTGATTTTCGGTATCCACGATTTCTGAGTTGAATTCAACATCCTGGAAGCTGCCCCGATCCGAATATTCGCCAGCTGCGAAAAAGAAGTTCTTGAGCTGGGTGGCGTTCTGTTCACCGCTTTTGAATGCCGCGTATCGAACCGCACTCTGGATTTTGCACTTGGCCAGGGACATTTCGCCGATGACCATTACCATGTATACCATGAATGCGAACAGCGGCAGAACAATAACGGTTTCGATTAATGCGCTTCCTCTCTGATTTTTCATGATTTGTTCCTGTTGCATCTGGTTAATGGGTTATCATCTTGGCAATGTCCTGATGCGAGACATTCAGGTTGCCGCCGTTTTCCCGATACCGCATGGAGTGAAACTTGTCAATCAGGTCCAGGTCGTGGCTTCCCCATGTGGTGCCGGAATGAAAGTAGTTGATACGGGCTTCGGCTTCCAGCAGCAGCATCTTGTACAGGTAATTGGTACCGGTGTCCACATCCACGTCTGCGTCAATGTCTTCGCTGCGGATGGATTCATAGGTGGGAATGAGCACCGCGGACATCTTGGGATCGACCAGGTTGGAAAAATACCTGCGGGCAAAGATCTGCCTGCGCCTTCTGCGGTCAGTTTGGTTCTCCAGGGTAATGGAGCCGTCGTATTCATAGTGAGGGTAAAGATCGTCAAGCCATTCGAGTTCACCTGCACGGGAGAAAAAGCCGATATTTCCGTCCATGTCGGTGTAGCGCATGGCAATCCGCGCGCTGGCCGTGGCCATGACACCCCATTCCGGTGCATCAAAGATGTAGTCCCGGCTGATCGTGTCCTGGTCCGCTCCCAGTTCTTCGGCCTGGGTCATGGCAAAGTCACCGGGCCGGAAGAGTTCGTTTGAACCGCGACTTTCCACGCCCTGGCGACGCATGACAAACAGCCGTTTTTCCGGTGGCTGCCAGATGGCTACGTTGACCGTTCCGTATTTAAAGAAGTCTTCGGTCAGAATCAGAGGCTTGCGGATGCCGTTCCAGTCAAAGCTCATGTACAGGTTGTATGAGCCGAATTGGTCCTGCTTGACCCAGTTGACCAGGTTGGCATAGGTGGAGAGCGGGTTGGCTGCATCCGCCGGATATTTCCGAATGTCACTTCGTCCGTTTCCGTCATTGTCCATGCGGTCCGGTACGTTGACGTCCGGCAGGTTGGTATCCGCGGGCGGCGTGTCACCGTAGGCTTCGTATATGTAGTGGGGGATGGATGTGTTGAGCGTGGTGTCTTCGATCCACCGATTGTTATCATCGTCCCATGCATCTCGGGGTGAGTTCCAGCTGGAGTTGGCGTTGTTGAATACCTCCACGTCAAAGCTGTATTCCGCAAGGGGTTTGCAGTCAACATCGCCCGGATCCGGGATGTTGTCCCAGACCGCGGTATACGGTGCCGGCGGTGATGGAAAGTCGGGCAGGTCCGGAATCCGGTTGTATTTGCCCGAGTAGTAGCAGACCGGACAGAGGATCAGCTGAACATAGGTGTTGCCCGAGTCCTCGTCTGTGACCTGCTTGATCCAGAAACCAATCTTTTCCTCATCCGTGTCGTGCCAGCATTCCCGGGTCTGGTGAAACATCTGGCGCGTTACACCCTCTGTGACTTCTTCCATGGCAACGGATCCGCTACGAGTGTCAAACCATCCCTGGCAGTCCTCATAGACTGCGTTGTGATCTTCCCGGGTGTAGCGCAGCCATTCGGGCGGGCTGTACGCGTTGTGGCCTTCACTGAATCGTGCGGTCTGGTCATACACGGAATGAAAGGCGCCGAACCGGCCTTTTCCGTATTCTCCTTTGTCGTCTTCAGCGAGAAAATTGCCGATCATGCGGAGGTTGTATTCGTAATCCCATTGGCTTGTGCCGTCCAGTTCGATCATGCGGTGCCGAATTCGATTGCTGTTCCAGTACTGGTGCCAGCGGCCGTCGGCGCGGTCCGTGCGCAGGGAATTGACCTGGAGGTAGTCGTCTTCGTGAAAGTGGGATACGGTCACATAGGGTGCGATATTGGCGCCGATGTTTACGGTTCCGTTCCTCCACATGGTGATCCAATTTTTATGAAAGTGTACGCGGATGGGATTGAAACTTTCGATTTGAGCGTCTCCCAGGTCGATGTTGGATACATTGTCCACTAGTAGTAGTCCGTTGCTCGTCTCACTGCCCAGCACCTCGTCATAGTCCCCGTCCCCGTCCGTGTCCTGGTGCACCTGTCCGGTTTCCTCATCAATTC
>CAZGEP010000251.1:0-4421 GCA_964524955.1 uncultured Planctomycetota bacterium
TCTGAGACCGTTCAATTTCGCCGCGTAAACCGATTTTATTCTGATAGCTGCGTCAGATAACGTATGCCAGAAAACAAACCAGTATATGTGAAAGCACCCGGTCTTGACGCTGATGCCAGATCGGACGTATCTGCAAATCACTCTTGTGAATTCGAAAGGCAGCTTCGGCTTGTGTCAGCTGCATGTATGCCTGCCAAAGTTCTTCTGCACTCCAGTCATTGACATTGCTTCGCAGGAGATAACAGCCTTCACTCAGCGTGGCCCAATCTTGCCAGCATTCTGTTTTCTTCCAGGATACGCAGGCGGATCCGTTTGCCTTTTCCATCACAGTAACCTCAAATAATCCGGCGCTTCGGCTGTTTCGCTGAAGCAACCGACCGATTCTCCGTTCAATGACTCCAGGTTTATAGTTTCGTTTCCGGCAGCTATTGACGATCTTTTCCAGTCCCTCTTCAATACGCCTGGTAAAGCGTTCGTGCATGGCCTTTTCTTTTTCACGACGATCGCGACTGCGACAAAGAATAAATGTTTCTTCTCCATCTGGAGAAGGACAACATTTTACCTCAAGCCCCTGACGAAAGGATTCCCAATTGTCTTTGAGCAATTCCTGTTCAAACCGTTTGAGCATGCCGCGGGGCGTACCGACAATGTAACGACGCCCCTCTTCTTTTAGAAACTCTATGTTTTCGTTTGAAACCATTCCACGATCCAGACACCATATCCGCCTGGCCCGACCATACTTTTCTTCCATTTTTTCTATAATATCTTCAAGCGTGGTTACATCATTTCGATTGCCGTCAAATACGTTGTAGCCCAACGGAATTCCCTCACGCGAAACAACCAGCCCGATACATACCTGCTTGCAGTCTGAACGCTTATCGCGGGAATAGCCTCTTTGGGCCATGGGATTGGATAAACACTCCCCTTCAAAATAGGTGGAGGTTACATCATAGAGCAGCAAATCATATTCAAGATTAAAGAGTGTTCCAAGACGATCCTTCAAAAATACCTCCAGCTCATCCTTGTAGGGAAGCAGGGCATCCAGAGAACGGTACAGACGCTGTTCATTGATTTTTTCCGGCGGTATGCCAAGCAGATCCGACATGCCGCTGTGGCGATAATAATGTTCAGCAATGTGAAGTTCGCTTGAAGGTTCGCACAGGCGAGAGAGTACAAGAACAAGCGACATTACATGCCAGGGAATCTCCTCGCGGCCTGTGCTCATTTTTTTCTGCAGAAACTGATCGAGCCCCAGTCGCTGAATCATAGAAAGTCCAAGCCATGGCCCTCCAAAGGAAAGGTTGTTTTCCACTCGCACTCCTGCGGTGTTCACCTCTACCCACTCCGGATGGTCTTCAGTAAACATATCCGGTTGATAATGCTTTGAATTGCCTTCAGCCGCATGCTTAATACCGAGACGCCCTTGTGAATCGATCTGTCCCAGGTACGAAATAACCCTCTGGCGCGGACCTCGATCAGTCCGGTACGATTCAACCAATGCCCAGTATGCATGGCGTTTTCCATTCTTTTTTCGATAGCAAGGGCGAATAAACATACCCATAGTATACAAAAGGAATGAATGAAATTCAACCCGGCAGGTCTTCACTACATCGGGTTTGAGTAATTTCAAAGAGCTGGTGAAACGAAAATCAAAGACTTACGTCCTTCAGTAACCTCAAATTCGCCGAAAAAATTTTGAAAAAATTTTTGCTGGCGAATTTGGGTTAAGTCATATTGACATGCTGATTGTCGTGGGAATCTATCTTTCCCGATTTCACTAAGTACAGCTCCCCGCAGATATATGAACGAATTATCCATCTGAGATATTCTCGCTGTCGGTATCGATATCGTCTTTTAATAAATCAGAAACAGCCAACACCGATTACGTCCTTATCCGTTATCCTGTTGATCCTGTCAATCCTGTCCAATTCTCTTTCTTTTTGTTGGTGATGGGATTTGAAAAAAGCCTTACTCTCCCCCCTCATTCATCACTTTGTGGCAGATCGAGAGGGTTTTAATCATATAGGCCGTAACCAGGATCTTATCCCCCTCAAACCATTTCGTATTCGAATTCTTCCATGCCCCCTCTCGGTCCTGCATGGTAATTATTGTATCGATGAGTTCCCTGGGCCAATCATGTTTTTTGCCATCTGGGGTTGTAATATGCCGCTGTCCATAGGCCTGCAAAGCCTTGGCCATGGTCAGGTAATAATAATACAATCCGGCTTTTCCAAGATTGCGGTTCTCTTCAAGGGTCCAGTTCGCCTGAACCCATTTGAACGCGGACGTAACCCGTGGATCATTTTTATCCACACCTGCCCACAAAAAGGACACCAGCCCGGCATAACTCATCAACCCGTAGCTGACATACTCCACTTTGCCATCAGGCAGTTTTTTTGTTCCAGCCTTTGAATTTTCCGGCCGATAAATAAATCCGCCGTCATCTCCTGCCCAGACTTCGGTATTGGTTTCAGAATTATTCTGACAGCGAGTAACAAAGGCAATCGCTTTCTTGTATGCCTCGTCTTCTTCAGACAATCCAGATTTTTTTATCGCTTCAACAGCCATTACCGTATTGGAAAGATCAGAATCGCCGCCCGTACTGTAACTGTAACCACCGTCCTTGTTCTGGATGGTCGTCAGAAAATGCTGTGCTTTTTCAATCACCTTGCTGTATTGGTCACCTGTACGGCTGAGCGCCATAACGGCAATGGATGTACAGTAATTGGCCAAGCCGATGGATGGCGTGTATATCCCCCCGTCCTCCTGCTGGTGAGAGACAATGGCATCCAATGCCCTGGACACAAAGGGCATTTTCGCGTGATATCCGTCCGGTGATGAAAGAAGAGCATCTGCAACCAGTGCGGTGAATGCGGGCTTGGGATCCAGAAGGCCTGCGGAAAACTCTCCATTCGGCTCCTGGTGAACACGCAGAAACTCCACGCCCCTTCGGATGGAATCCAGTACCTTATCCCCACTGGGCTTGATCGGGATGGGAGTTCCGTATTTATTGTGATGCGTCATCTGTGTCTTCACAAACACAACCCCTCCAAGCACAACCACAAGCACCACACATACGATAACAATTATTATTTTTTTGAATGTTTTTTTCATAACTTACTCCATATCGGTTTTATTCACGTAAGATCATTAAATTTTAGCGCATGCAAAGGCAAAGAAGTTCACATGTTTTTAAATAAACGATATACAGGATCACTTGTTTTCGTATGCATCCCCTGGGATCATAAACGGAACATCCGGATGCGGATAGTGATGACCACCAAAAACATCATTGGTCTGAATGCACCACTCACAAAGATACTCCCGATGCTGCTGAAGGATTTCAGAAAACTCGGATTTTGCTGCCAGATTGTTCATTTCACCAGGATCCTCTTCCAGGTCAAAGAACTGGTCCCGGTTTCGGCCTCGTTCAAAGGCCATATACTTGGACTGATTGGACCGTACCAACACTCATCAATGTATTCTGAGTTTATCCGAAATCAATGGAATATCAAGCTGAATTATTTATTACTTCTTTTGAATAAGACACGTTGAGATACGATCGCACCGCCATAAATAAGACAATTACATAATGATTCCTCCTCATGAAGGGAATTGCCGTTCCGGTTGAAAAATAACATAACCTGCTGTAGCAATCATTATACTTTATTTTTTTTATTTTTCGGGATGTTTTCCATCTAATGTATCCATAATAATATTAGATGACACATTCCACTTTTCTACAGGAGTTAAACATGAGTTCAAATGTGAAACGGTTACTTGTCTGTATGCTGCTCTCAATTTTGCACTTTACTGCAGGCTGTTCATCGCCTGAACAAACAGCATTCAATATCCGAAAAAAAACGGCCAAACAAAATATCAAAATAACATCTTCTTTTTATAAAAAAGCAAATCCCATGGATGTAAATAAATCTGTTCTCAACGCCAGATTCAATCCTCCTTTTGAAAACAATGGAATTCGAATTTTTTATCCAGGAGGATCATTATCATTGGTTCGAAAAATCATGGAAGACTTGATCATTTCAAAGAAATACTTTTCGGATATGTATAGAATTGAATGGCCTCCTGTGGACGTCTATCTTGTACCCGTGAAAAACATCCCTGAAAATGCAATCTGGAAACATTCTGGCAAAAGACTTACGTTTCCGCTTTTCATCCGGCCCAACACAACCATACGCAGTTTTTTCATGGATAATGCACAAAGCTATCCTTTACTTATCCATGAAAGTGTCAAATTTTCATTAATTGCTCCAACGTCGAAGAATCAACCTGTTATCCTTGCTGACATAGATGGGGCTTTCATACGACGGCCATTCCGTACACGGTGGTTCAGAGATGGTTTTGTTAATTTTGCAGTTCTTCAGTGCCCTTCAAACTTATGGAAATATAATCAGTCCTAT
>CAZGEP010000252.1:0-4330 GCA_964524955.1 uncultured Planctomycetota bacterium
CGCCCCCACACCCCACCACCGACCTTGTCGGTGGTTTAGTCTGGAAATTAAAAAATCTTTTCAGAATTTCTGCGGTGATCTGTTCTACGGCTTTGGCATTTTCCTTGACCAGGGCGCAGTTGCTCTTTCCGGCCTTCTCAGCCAGGGCAGCGTCGGTCAGAAATTCGCGGAGCCGGGCATGTATGTCTGCGCTGTTGTTGACCACAACACCCCCGCCCAGCTCGAGCATTTTCCTGCCTTCATAGGAATTTCCCAGCAAGGGGCCGTAGACAAGCGGTTTGGCATAGCAGGCCGGTTCCATGAGGTTGTGGACTCCGGTGTCAAATGCACCGCCCACGTAAACCGCGTCTGCCACGTCATAGGCGCGGGCCAGAAAACCCAGACAGTCGGCAATCACAGCTGTGCCCGGTGTGTTCATATCCAGTTCAATATCGCCGGTTTCCAGGCCAGACTGCACACTGGAGAGCCGAAAGACCTTCCAGTTCTGTCTGTTCAGTCTTTCTTCAATGGACGAGACTGTCGGGTCATCTACATGATGCGGCGCCCAGACAATACAGAGTGACGGAACCTCTTTTTTCAGTTCTTCCAGTGCGGGATAGAGGTGAACGTCATCTGCCCCGGAGGTAGAGCCGATCACCAAAACCGGATTCTCTGAGCGGAGCATGTCGCGCAGCCGGTCGGTCGGATGCGTTCTGCGGCTGAATTCCAGGGCCTGCTTGAAACGGGCATCTCCGGTCACAGCCAGCCGGTCGGCCGGAACGCCCATGCTGCGCAGGTTTTGGGCGTCTGCTTCAGAAACGGCTCCGGTAAAGTCCAGCAGCGGATAGTACTGCCGGTTGGCCCAGCGTGCGATGGCACCGCTGCGCCGACTTGTATCCGAAAGAGAGGCGGCAATCAGCAGCACCGGACACTTCCTGCGCTTCGCTTCAAAAACCACATTGGGCCAGACATCATACTTGGAAAAAATCACCATGTCCGGACGGGTAATGTTAAAAAACCGCTGAATGTCCCACGACTGGTCAAAGGGAAGGTAGGACCAGTAGTCTGCGTGTTTTATGCCGACGAATTTCGCGGTCATGGATGGTGAGAAATAGGTCAGCAGAATCCGGCAGTCAGTCTGCTCTTTGAGCTGACGCATGACAGGTTCGCACTGAAGGTACTCTCCGACCGATGCCGCGTGAAACCAGAGCAACCGGTCTGTTCCCCTGGGAAAGAGTTCGAACTTCCGCTCCAGCATAGGAAAGAGCATCTGATGGCCGCGGAGTTTTTCCTTCAGACCGGCATTGAACTCACTGGCGATCCTGGTTCCCCAGCCCACGCCGGACCACAGAAGCAGATTATAACCAAGTCTGAAAAGAGCCTGTTGCACTTGTGAATTTCCTTCTATATAAATCAATACCAAATAACACTCTTCGCTGTTTTAATAGACGATCGACCATAGACCATCGACTGCAGTTAACCATTATACCGCTTCAGCCGGAAATGTTTATTCAAAAATCATTTTTCAACCTGTTGATCCCGCTGCGGATCAAAATCATGGCTTCGCCGACCTGTCGATCCTGTCAACGAAAGTCTTTTCACAGTTCAAAATAATAAGAAAAAAATGGGACAGGATTTACAGGATAAAAGCGGATAAGATTCTATTTCGAACGGATTCGTACTCCTGTTTTCTATTGCGTCTGTTGCGTTTCATTTATCCTGTGCAACCAGCCTCCACATACTGTCCACCCTCTCTCTGTGGTTGCGTTTTGAAATGGAAAGGGAACGCTAAAGATGCAAGGGGCGGTTTAAAAGACCGATTCTGCACAAACGGTCACTGCCTGACGGGTTCAGGCAATCCAGAATCAAAAGAACTCTACCGCAAAAATAAACAGAAAGCGCAAAAGATTTCTCTGCAGCGTTAGGGTCGATTATTCTTCACTTTTCTCTGTCTTTACGCCACTGACTGCTGTTCTCTCGCTCACATGATATCCCAGCTTGACGCTCAGCACCCGGTCATTGCCCGGGTCCGCTATATACAGACGGTGGTCTGTGTCTGCGGCCAGGTACGCACCATGAAAGAGAGCGACTTCATCTCCGCCAATGGACCGGGGGCCGGGTGAACCGCCTGCGGCAATCAGGGGTTTTCCGTCATCCACATTGCCGTATCTGCCGATCCGGGTGATCAGGTTACCGCTGCTGTCCAGAACAGCAATGCTGTACAAGTCCAATTCGGGCGCAAAGACCCGGTCCAAGTAATCCAGGGCAAAGCGATAATTGGAACAGGCACATCCATTGCCGCTGTTCTTACCTCCAAATCCCACGCCTCCGTAAAACCAGTCCGCGTTCTCCACCCATGCGGTTTGCTGCATCGCGCTCTGGATGTCTGCCGGACGGTTGGGTATTCGCTCTTTGGCAAGTGGAAGCGCTGTGCCCTTTCCCTGGCTCAACACCTTTGTTGTTTTTGGATTCCCCTTGACCACAGTACCGCTCCATCGGTTGGGATAGGGCTTGCCGTTCAAGATCCGGGTGGCCGCGCTCATTACGTAAATGGAATCATCGGCATCAATGCCCACACCGTACAGGTCCGCGAATCCGGGCATTGTGTCTTCATAGATCATCTTTCCGTGACGATCCCACACATGCAGACAGGTACAGCCGCACCGACTCTTTACCAGGTGCCGGGAAAAATCTTCGGACGGTATCCCTTTCCATCATGCTTGTATTTCGCCTTGGTCTCGACCTGGGTGGAAAACCCCATGCCGCAGGCCACGATCAAATATCCCTTTTCAGAAACATGCATACCGCCGTGATGCCAGTTCGCGTCCGCGGGCATGACCAGGGCCGATACAACCTTCGCCCGTTTGGGGCCCATCCATCCAAACCCCACTCCGCTGCGCTCCTCGCCGTAATCCCAGGGAACTTCCCGCCAGTTGTCCGACGGGTCATACCGGACCACACGGTTTACAGAGCGGAGATACGCAAAACCTTTCAGGTCAAAACACATATCTTCTGCGTTAAAAGGAATGTCAATCGTTCGTACGGCTCCGGTTTCAGAATTAATTTCACTCAAAAGTGCAAAAGATTTTCCTGCAGCCACCCCGTCTCCCTCAGCCACGGAAAGCAAACAGCCCTCTGTCGTTATCCATAAGGTCGGTTTTTTTGCCCAGCTGTCCAGTTCTGCATAAAACTCATGACCTCCGGGACAGTAGCGTGCTTCATAGTTGTTCTTGAACATCTGCTTATGAAGGGGCCAGGTTTTCTTTTTTGTCGGGTTATCGACGTTTCCGTATTAATGCAAAGCCCCCTTGAAGACCTCCATATTTTCGCCTGACACCATATCCAGGCGCATAACAACAGGAATGCATCTCCATACATTGATATACCGAATGTCCTGGCTGGCATGTTTCATATCGCCGCCAATGTACGCAGTCATGTACAACCATTTTCCATCCGGACTCAGCGCCGCAGACTTAGGCCAAACACCTCCGATTCGTGTATCCGGCCCTTTCAGGTCCAGACCGGCTGTAGCGCCGTTGGTCCCCAGACGATTCAATCGAAGCTGAGCCAAAGCAATCCAGCCTTTCTCAACCGCCATCACGGTTGCCGCAGGACCATCCTTTCCCCAGTCTCCCTCCCGGGTAATGCTGCCGCTCAGACCGCTGGTGAGAATGGTGGACTGGAGAAAGTTTTTCTTGACCGGCTGTTTGCTGTTGTCCTGAACAGCTGTACGCCATTTCAATCCCTTGACATCTTTGATTTTATCCTCGGCAAAGGGATAGATAGTCTTTGAATAATTTTCCTCATGGTCAAAAAGCCGCACCTGATCAAACCCGGCCCGTCCACCTTCGTATACATACACGCCCTCTTCGGTTGCGCATACCAGCTGGGGATACCGGGAGTGCCTGCGTTTGGGAGACCAGAACAGGGTCCGCTCAAACTGCGGTTTCAGACCCAGCGACACCCGGACGTAAACATCTTCCAGCTTGTCTACGTATCGGCCGAAGTCATTCTTGCCGTCCCAGACAAGCTCCTGCTTCAGGGAGTTCTTCTGAAACGAAGCCGGTGCCTTGGAGCCGAGAACACCCGATGCCAGATGACGGATAATCCGGCCGTCTTTTCGTTCAATAACAACAGTTGCATCACAAAAATCTTTTGATGTAAAACAGATGGTTACCTGATCTTTCTTCCGGGATATGGATAATTTCTCTGCGAACTCAAAGACAGACTTGCGTTTGATCTTGAATTCATCAAGGTCGTCTGCAGCGCTGAAAGAAAAAAGAGCAATAAAAAAACGACACTGTTCACTGAAAGTACAATAAGAAATATTGTAGAGGACGTATAAGATATT
>CAZGEP010000253.1:0-4192 GCA_964524955.1 uncultured Planctomycetota bacterium
GACGGATTCGTTATGTATATTCCACCGGATACCGAACTTTGAAATTCCTATACAGCAAATTAAACAAATGGATTGAAAATTATGAGGGGTACAATGAATCTGGAATGTAATTGCTGTGAAAAAATCATTGAGAGTCTGTATGACGGATTGTATCTGGTCGACCGGAACCGGATGATAACCTACTGGAACAAGGCTGCGGAAAAAATATCCGGATTCTCGGCAGAAGAAGTTGTCGGTAAATCCTGCTCCGACAACATGCTCACCCACATCAGCGGTGAAGGAGAGGATCTCTGCACTGGATGCTGCCCGCTTGCTGCAACCATTGCTGATGGTAAATCCCGCGAAGCAAACGTATACATGCATCACAAAAAAGGGCATCGAATACCGGTTTCTGTGCGTGTCAGTGCACTGACGGACAACGACGGCACCATAACCGGTGGTATTGAATTGTTTACAGATATCAGCAGCCAGTCCGCCAGTGAAATGCGGATAAAAGAGCTTGAAAGACTGACGCTTCTGGACAGCCTTACCCAGCTGGCAAACAGGAGATGCGTTGAAAAAGAAATGCAAAGCCGGATCGAAGAGAAAAAACGTTTGAATGTGCCGTTTGGTGTTTTGTTCATAGACATCGACCACTTTAAAAAATTTAATGATACCTATGGTCACACGGTCGGAGACATGATTCTTCGATCCATTGCCAACACCTTTAAGGCCAACACCCGACCGTATGACCTTTACGGGCGCTGGGGAGGAGAAGAATTTATCGGAATTATCCGTAACATAAAGGCCAATGACCTTGAAATGCTTGGAAAGAGAATTCTTTCGCTTATCGAAAAAACATACATTGTGTATGAAGAAAATAAATTGAGTGTCACGGTGTCAATCGGTGCCACTCTGGTCCGGGAAGAGGACAGCGGCGAAAGCCTGATCCAGCGTGCAGACAGAAATCTGTACAAATCCAAATCCACCGGCCGAAACTGCCTGACCATGGACTGACAGTAGAACGGATTGATTATTGCCTATAATTATTTAAATAAATATTCCCGCATTGGTCCATGCTCTTCGGCCGCTGGGGTCTTCAATTTATAGATAGGTATATTTCCATTCATGAGGTATGGAAAAGCGCAATGCCTGTATCAGATCAGCATCAAATGTATCCTGCAGGGAAGTACGTAGGTACTAAACAATAGTTGTCTCCAAATGCGCTTTTAGAGTCAAAGCATAGGTCCACAATCTTCAGCTCTACTCTCACCTGCGGTGTTTCGCACCACTACGGATACCAGTAGGTTTCGAGCGCAAGTGCAATCAGGGCGGTGTTAATGAATTTTGCGGAAACACTGTCTTTTTCCGTAAACAGGCTGGTCCGGTATTTGAAGCTGCCGTTGGGGTTCTGGTTCTTGACCGCTTGAGCACTGAAGTCTTCCGCCCATGTGTACCAGTAACCGGATTCATACTGCCGAAGGGCCAGGGCCGCGCACCAGTTATACAGGTTCCCGGAACCGGGTTTGGCAGTTTTTTCCCACGGGCTTTTGTGTCGTTTGTCCAGGTAGTTGAGGCAGTTCATTTCAATGTCCGCTTTGATGGCGGTATGAATCAGTTTTGGTATCAACAGCCCTGCCGCATAGGTCAGAAGCACGGGTTCGCCTTTTCCTTCCGTATTTTTGAGAATCCGTTTGCGGGTCGGATGCTGGATCAATTCCAGAAAATGAGCCGGGGGAACCCGGTATTCGATGGTCAGGCCGGCATCGCGTGCGGTCTCCAGCGCCAGCAGAGCCAGAGCGGTCTCTGCGGTACCTACATTGCGTGAGTCGCCGGGTTCGGTCCAACCGCCTTCGTCGGTCTGCTGCACGAGAAGGCGGTCCGCAATGGTTCTGGCTGATTCTTCAAAACCCTCCCGCTGGAAATACATCAGACATAGAGACAGACTGTAAAGAAGGAAGCTCCGGTCATACACGCTATATTCGCTCTTTCCGGCTTTGATATCGGATGTAAGAAAGAACATGGCCCGTTTGTAGGCGTTGTTGGTTTTCACGTCAAAACTGTGCGGTCCGCGAAGCGCCAGGACTGCGGCTCCAAGGGCACACCCTCCGGCCCGGGAAAGGTGCTGCACACTCTCATCCCAGCTGGTTTCTGCAACAAAACTGCCGTCCAGTTCCTGGATAGTGCAGAGCCACTGAATATACTTGTCCACAGCTGCCATGACCCGGCCCTTATCGCCTCTTGCCCGGGCAGTGTATTCGGACCGGATTCGTTTGGGCAGATATTTTTTCTGTACTGCGGGTGCGGTATTCAAGATAATTTCCGAGGGATAGGCGTACTCAATGATCTCCCCCCCTGAAGCGGTCCGGCTGCCAAAGGGACGAAAGGACGGTGTATCCAGGGTAGCGGAAACCCGACTGCTGAAAACCGGGATAATCTGGGAATTCTTATTAAAAATACCCAGGGTCAGCCAACAGAATAAAAGGACAAGAAAGAGCCGAATCATGACGGTCTGGAATCTCTCCGCCTTTTCAAGGGCGTCGTCTTCGTAGACACTGTCCTGAACTTCATTAAAGCTCATTTCCATTTTCTTTCCGCACATCCTGCAGTGCTTGGTTCCGATGACATTTTCCACTTCGCAATGCGGACACTTCATTCGCTCGTACCTGCTTTCACAAATTGGGACTGCGCTTGTTTCAGGTTGCCGGCCTTGTCGCGGACGCTCACGCGGATAATAAATTTGCCTCCGTTTTCCAAGGGAAAGAGGGGGGCAAAGGTAATTTTTTCCGGAAGGATCTTCGCGTACTTGTTTTCTCCGATCGTGTATCTTCCGTGGCGTACGGCCTGCATCATAAAAGTCTTGCGGTTGCTTCTATGGGATTCAAGACTGACTTGACAGGAACCGATATCAATTCCGGATAATTTGTCTCTGAGAATAATGCCGATTTCAGGCCGGTCCAAAGAAACTCGGCTGTTGCCTGCCGGTTTCGAAAAGATGCAGATCGGCGAGGAGTTGTCGGCCACGAATTCTCTGACTTCCCGGGTTTTGTTGCCCAAAGGATCACTGGCCAGGATTTCAAGGGTATGCGTACCGTTCATGAATCCGGTCACGATGTCGGACGCAATCCGGTTGCCGCGCACGGTTACTTTTCGCGGTTTGCCGTTTAGGGTCATGGTAATGTTTTTGGCGCCGGGCGGTGTGGCAACGGAATTAAAGCGAACGTCGCACAGTATCTGAAAGGGGGTCCGCACGATCATTTTGTGCGCGGGAAATACGTTCAGGATATCCGGGTTTTTGGTAAAAGCATTGAACACCTGTTTGAGTTCTTCGTTTCCCCGGACCTGTCCAATAACTTTCTCTGCTTCAGGAAACCGGTTGAGCCGATAGAGCGCAATACCGAGTGAGGTCAGAGACTGGGGAGAGAGGCCTCCCTTTTCCCTGGCAGCACTCAGATACGTAACCGTGGCTGCGTCATCTCCGTCTGCGAATTTCATAAACCCCATGATTTCTTGAATCTTAACGAGCAGGTTTTTGGGGGTGTTCTTGTCTTTGGACAGCCGGTTTAGAATAACCAGTGCTTCTGCCCGGGTGTCGGGATCACGAAATCCATTGTTGTAAAAGAGTTTGTAGGCCGCCAGGTTGAAACGGTTCACGGGCGAAGTTCCCAGTTCAAGCAAAGAGCCGGCTTTTTTGCTGACCGGTTCCTCTTTTTTTACGGTCCGGACTGCAGCGGTGTTGACAATGGATTCAAAGACATCACCGGGCAGGTCGCTTCTGGATTTTTTGAGAACGTACAGAAGCTTGCTCAGGTTTTTGTTCATACGGTTTTTAACTGTGTGAAGGATCTCGGCCAGGCGTACACCTTTTTTCGCAGGTTTCCAGCTGCCGGTAACGGCCAGGGATTTGTTGAAGTTGACAACCGCTTTCTGCGCCTTGCCCTGACTCATGGAAAGTACGCCGAGACAGTAGTACAGATTCTTGAGCGCGTGATACCCGGGCTTGTTTTCCACCTCCAGCGCCTTGCGCAGAAATTCCTCAGCCTTTTCACGTTGGGCCAGGCTCAGATACATCATCCCGAGGTTAACGCAGGCATCACCGCTTTTGAATGTTTCTGCGGCTTCGGAGAAATATTTTTCCGCGGCAGGCTGGTCGTCTTTCTTGAATGCAGCCAACCACCGGATATTCAGGGCTGCGGCCCGAAAGAATTCGTTA
>CAZGEP010000254.1:0-4145 GCA_964524955.1 uncultured Planctomycetota bacterium
TAACAGCGGTATTTTTTCTTTTGCCCGTACCCAGGGGAATTAGTATGAAATGCCCGGACTGTAGCGGTCGAGTGAAAAACCGATATTGCGAGGACTGTGGACGGTTTGTCTCCAGACCACTGAAGAAATACGCGATAGGAAGCGGGATTGTTATCTTACCTTCATTGATATTGCTTGGGGTGATCGGTATTTCTTTATTAAATTTCTTCATGGTAATAACCTTTTTCGAGCGAAGCGAGAAGATAATCCAGTTAATCTCTCTCAGGCGGATCAAAACATGGCTCCGCCGACCTGTAAATCCTGTCTAATAATCATTTTCGACGAGGTCGGTCTGTTTACAGGGATGGTATATTTATGAAACACAGCATTATGTCCAAACGAATGGTTTTTCTTGTTGCGGGTTTGTTTATTCTTGTGAGTGTGGTACTGCCTGCACTTCTTATTGTGGGTGAGGGACTCCGGGATGAAATCGCAATTGCGGACGTAGGCGTTGTTCCGGGTAGTAAAGTGAACCCGGACGGGTCCTTGTCTGACGATTTGAAAGTTCGGTTGAATAAAGCCGTTGATCTGTATCGAAAGCATTATTTTAACCGTTTAATCGTCAGCGGGGGTATGGGGCGGGAAGGGTTTGATGAAGCAGTAAAAATGAGGGAGTATCTTATTCACTGCGGTATTCCGGACTCCCGGATTGTCAGGGACAGTAATGGTGTTGACACGTATCACACAGCCGCATTTGCTGCAAAATATCTGATGCAGAGCAATCTTCACTCTGTTTTCGTTGTTTCCCGGTTTTTTCATGTTCCGCGAGTACGGCTGGCATGCAGGCGTTTTGGTATAAAGGATGTATACACAGCCCATGCAGGTCATTTTGAATGGATTGACCTGATATCAATTTTGCGGGAAGTCGGAGCCTGGTATTATTACTGGTTTCGAGATTACAGAGCGAAATCACTTGATATGGAGCGGTTGCGGATTGTATCGCTTACTCCGGAAGTTTCGAATAAAACAACTGTGCTGCCTTCTCCGTTTCATGATGATCCGGCGGACTCGATTCTTTTGGCAACCGCCCGGGAAGAAAAGGCATCCATTTTGACCAAAGATGAACGAATTCATACCTTTTCCAAGGTGCGACCGTATTGGTGAATAGCTGGGGGGACACTTCAATGGGTTGCAAATATGCGACTAATTGAATATGCGTGCGTAGCTTAAATGCGATAATTGAGTTCTTTTCTGTTTGTCCTTACCTGTTAAAGTATAGTTTTGATGGGTGTTTTTCTCTCATTTTGCTGAATGGTTGCATTGGCATAGAATGTGCTTTTTTATTTTAATCTACAGCAAACTATGTACAATAAGTACCCTTTTTTCAGGAACAGAATATTGACTGAAGATATGAAAAGATATCGATATATTTTTGGGCCGGTGCCTTCTCGAAGGCTGGGCAGGTCGTTGGGCGTGGATGTGGTTCCATTCAAGACATGTTCGCTGGATTGTGTGTATTGTCAACTTGGGCGCTCAACGCAGAAAACCGTTGAAATCAAGGAGTATGTCCGGTATAAGGACGTGCTTGCTGAATTAATGGAAAAGCTTAAGAACGATCCGGCGCCGGATTATATAACGCTTTCCGGTTCCGGAGAGCCTACATTGTATTCGAGGTTGGGCGATCTGATCAAGTCAATCAAGGACGAATCAGATGTTCCGGTTGCGGTGTTGACTAATGGAAGTTTGTTCAGCATACCCGAGGTGCGTGAGCGACTGTTTCCGGCGGATTTGGTGATACCGTCACTGGACGCGGGGGATTCACAGAAGTTCAATTATGTTAACCGGCCTCATCCGGATATTAATTTTGATTCGTTTGTTCAGGGGCTGATTGATTTTGGAAGAGAGTTCAACAATCATCTGTGGATCGAGGTTTTTCTGCTGGGCGGTGTTACCGGGTTGGAACCCGAGGTGCAGAAGATCGCAGAGATTGTTGATCAGATTAAACCGGAAAAGGTGCAGCTGAATACAGTGGCGAGGCCGCCGGCAGAAGACTACGCCTTCAGTGTGAATGAAACGCAGCTGAAAAGACTGCTTTCAATATTTTCGTGTCCAGCTGAAATTATTGCGGACCGGGATCGGATTCATGCGCACAGTTCATTCAAGGCTTCGCATGAGGAGGTGCTTAATTTGATCAGCCGAAGACCGGTTTCGGTTGAAGATATTTCTTCCGGTCTGGGGTATCACATCAATGAGTCCATCAAATTTATCAATGACTTGAAGAGCAAGGGAATGATTGACGAAGAGAGACGATCCGGTCGTGTGTATTACAAACTTGCGCAGCCACGCCGTTGAATCAGCCCCGTTGCTTATGGAGTAAAGAATGACCGCTGAAAGAACTGATGACAGAGAAAAAGATGCTGAAATACTCAAGCAGCGCATGAGTTTGATTCGGAGCAAGATTGTAGTGCTTTCCGGCAAAGGCGGTGTGGGGAAAAGCACGGTTTCTGTAAATCTTGCTGCTGAGCTGAGTCGAAAAGGCGCTCGTGTCGGTCTTCTGGATGTGGATCTGCACGGGCCGTCCATTCCGGGCATGTTTAACCTGCAGGGAAGCGAAGTGGTTTCCGATGGTGATACCATGCTTCCGGTTGATTTCGCTGGAATGAAGGTGATGTCCCTCGGATTCATGCTTAAGAGTGATAAAGAGCCGGTTATCTGGCGCGGTCCCATGAAGATGGGAGCGATACGTCAGCTGCTTAAGGATGTCCAGTGGGGTGATTTGGATTATCTGATTATCGATTCCCCGCCTGGAACCGGTGACGAGCCGCTGTCGGTTTGTCAACTTCTGGGAAAAGTGGATGGTGCTGTTGTTGTGACCACCCCGCAGAAAGTGTCGGTAGATGATGTCCGTCGGTCCATTACATTCTGTACGAAACTGGACATGAATGTGCTGGGTGTTGTGGAGAACATGAACGGTTTCGTCTGTCCCAAGTGTAAAGAAATCACATATATATTTAAATCTGGAAATGGAAAAACCATGGCGGAAGAGATGGGTGTTCGATTTCTTGGGAGCGTGCCCATTGATCCCGCATTAGTTGACGCATGTGACAGCGGAAAACCCTTTGTCCTGGACTCTCCGGAGACTGCTGCGGGTAAACGTTTTACTGCTATCGCGAATACGATCACGCAAACCCTGAAGGAGAAATAATATGAAAATTGGCATTCCTGTAACCAACGGTGAGTTGAGTTCGCATTTTGGACATTGTGAGTTTTTTTTTGTTGCGGATGTCGATACACAAACAGGAAAAATAACAGATTCAGCAAACCATGAACCTCCGGATCACACACCAGGTGCTTTTCCTGCCTGGCTTCGGGAAATGGGAGTGGAACTGGTGATTGCCGGAGGAATGGGCAGTCGCGCTCAGGGGCTTTTCAGCCAGGCCGGTATTGAGGTTATCACCGGCATCTCTGTACAGGCACCGGAGAATATCATCAATGAATACCTGGAAAACAAGCTGACGCCAGGCGAAAATGTCTGCGATCACTGAAATTAACCCATAGGATATGTAAATGAAGAATGAATTTTTTGGACGACTTAACGATCCTACCGCGTCCTCGTATGTCAAAGGCGTTTGCGGTGAAGAAGTCGAGTATTACGTGGTGATCCGCGATGGGATTATCGTTGATGTTAAATACTATACGGACGGCTGTCAGGATATTCAATGTTGCGGACAGGCGGTGTGCCAGCGGGTCAAGGGCAAGAGCCTGGAAGAAGCGCTGAATATCAGTCCCGGAGAGATTATCAATTCGGGGGATTGCGAATTCGATGACGGACGTCACTGCGCCATCCTGGCGGTAATCGGATTTTTGAAAGCAGCGGCCGATTACATGCTGCAGCCTTAAGCAGGAGCCCCGAAACGTCTGCAAGAACAGCGGATTCTTTCTTCAGAACCATACCCATTCCGCAGGAACATTTTTATGAAAACCTTTCTTGAGTGTATTCCCTGCTTTATCAAGCAGACCTTTGACGCGGTCGTAATGTCCACTTCCGACACAGCGATCCAGGAGAAGATTCTTCGTCGCGTGCTTGCCGAGACCGCGGATATCTCTTTTTCCCAGTCTCCGCCTGAAATGGCCCGCTGCATTCACGGGATTATTCGTAGCGAAAC
>CAZGEP010000255.1:0-4129 GCA_964524955.1 uncultured Planctomycetota bacterium
GAAGCTATGCCGACAAGGTGGGTGCGTGTACAGCGGGCATGACTTCTCTGCTGGCGGCCGGCATTCTGGGCAGCCTGCCTTATCTCTGGTCATCTCGAAAACGCCGTGCAGCCAGAAGTCTTCCGCGCTCGTATCTGTTGATCTGCGGTGGACTGTTCGTGTTTTATGAAGTAGCGCTCTATCTTGCGGTCGCCTGGGCGGCGACCGCCCGGGAAGCGATTGAAGTCTCCATTATAAACTACCTGTGGCCGGGATTGGTACTGATCTTTTCCATCCCGATCCTCGGCAAAAAGGGCTCATGGTTGCTGGCGCCCGGCATGATCGCAGCCCTCACGGGGGTGGGCCTTGCACAGAGCTCCCAGAACAGTTCACCTGTGGAGATTATTACAGGCTTTCGCTTCGATTCACTGCCCCATCTCCTGGCCCTGGCGGGAGCATTCGCCTGGGGACTGTACTCAAGTTTAAGCAAAAGGCTGGCGGGAAATGAAGAGGGTGATGCGGTCCCCCTGTTCCTGATATGCTGTGGCCTATGTTTCCTGATAATCAGACCGTTCTATGAAGAGCAGCCGAGCTGGAGTCTCGAAGCCGCAGGCGAACTGCTCTACATCGCACTGATCCCCTTGCTGCTGGGCTACTCATTCTGGGATTACGCGATGCGCAAAGGACATATGACGCTTATTGTCACAGCGTCCTATCTGACTCCGATTCTCTCCACCGCGGTGAGTTGCCTGTATCTCAATGTCGCACCCAATTGGGCCCTGTTCGGCGGTGCGGTTCTGGTGGTATCGGGAGCTCTCTTATGCAAGAAGGCCGTGCGCGACCCTTCGGTTGAATAATGTAAAAACCGCAAATACCCCTTTCCTGACTCCTGTGACGTCCTTACAGATGTTGAATATTCAGACTGTCGAAAAATATGAAAGGGAGGAACGAAGGATTTTGGATATACAACTGCCTGAGCCTGAAGGACGAAGTGCGGTTAAGGTGATTGAGAGGAGTTTTTCTCATTTACTAAATAGGGCAGGGTAGTATTTGGGGCAGCTGCAGTGTTCATCGTCGATTGAAGGATCAATATACTGTAAGGACAGGTTGTTCAATTCATGTTCTATCTCAATGGCTAATGGAAATTCAGATTTACGAACACCTTCCCACCCAAAGTCATGTGCCTGGAGTGATATGTAGAAGGCATCTTCATTTGGATGATGTGTGATAAAGGCGCTGCCTGTTTCATAATCTTTTTTGTATGCAATGCTTGTGATGTCATTATTCTCTTTTAGATCCAGCTGTTTTACGACCAATTCGATGTTCGACTTGCCCCTGATCTTGCATAAGATTGTATGGCCATCATTTGAGTGACCGCCGTATCAACACTTGAATCGGAAATGATGCATTTTTGGGCACCATTCTTCTATGAAAGAAATAGAAAAGTCATGGCTAAGAAGTCGGTTGAGTTTCATGTGAATGCAAAGTTCAGCGTTTCAGCGCGTTTCAGTCGATCTGCTGAAGCGGGTTATTAAAAGATTTATTTCTCATAGAGCACAAAAGTGCTGAGATGTATTATAGATTATGACGCATACGTTTTCCAGTTTTTTATCATGGCAAGTCTGTATAAACTGCAGTCTATGGTTGATAGTCGATAGTCTATGGCGTTAACTACAAAAATAATAACTACAGTTTTGACAGCTCAGCGAAACCATTTATTTACCGGCTTCGTCGAGAATTTCATCTATTAACTCTATTAATTCAGGATCAGTACAATTGTTTTTTGGTCTGATATTGTTCTCAGCGCAAGGGCCGCCTGAGGGCAGATCGGTTCAAGTCTGTACTGCTGCTTCAGATAAGCCAGCAGTACAGACTGAAGGCAGGATAGTATCGATGCGAAGCCAGCGGACAAATTATATTGATGTGTGATGATTATATGTATAATAATGAATTGAAATATACTGTCACTTCTTTCAATGTTAAATTGTACAAACTTAACTTTATCAGGTCATCGCTACTTTTTCAACGACAATCGGGACAAGCCCCACCCTGGAAACGATGACGAATAAAATCATGAAATGGCATGATCGAGATGAAGGCAGAAATATAGGGACAAGAAACCGGGAAAGCGGGATACTTGTCCGGGATGAAGAATATGGGCGGGTTGCACACATATCGTTATACAGAGATTCTGCATATTCCCCCTGGCTTGTCTATGGAGGGTTTTATGGAGGCGGATTTTCGATTCACAGTCAACACGAAACTCAGCCAGACGCGGCAAAAGCATATGCAGACATACGGAATGAAATAGAGAATGCGGCAGGATTGATTGAGTGCAGTCCTTTGGAATTTGTGAAGCAACTTTCAGAATTGAAGGGAAAATATGGATTATGAATGCATGCTTATGTTGCATTGAACCTCAAATTAGATCATCATACATCCTTCCTGACAGAATGCAGAGGCATGATGCAGAAGATATGTGTGTTCTGGTTTTTGCAGATGGATTTGAAGATCGTTTCTGGTATATCAATCTCCCTGAACAGATATACTTGAATGGACAGAAACATCACTACCAGGTCGGAATGAATTGGGAGGAAGATGGCGATGGATGGTTATACGAAAGATGTCCTGTAAGAAATCTCTTTGGATGCTGGGATCAATCCGGTCCCAAAGTAATCCTTAAAGAGAACTCGAAAAGCCGTCCTGTGATCGGATACCAGGGAACATCTATTCGCAGCGATGATAACGGCATCCACTATGAGGTGTGCGTGACGAATGATTCAGACATACCCTGGCAGGATGTCTACACGTGGATCTGTTTCAACAGTTTTCAGTCTCCAGACACAGGCTATCGCCCCTATGTAAAATTGAATGACCGCTGGACTCCCTTCCAGGACATTCCGAATGTTTGCCAGCATTCATATCTGCCGGCAAACGGGATGACTGCCGAGTATGCCAGAACAGAAATTAAAAGCAATCAGCTTGCCCGCACCCTTCTTTCTTTTCCCGGAGTGGCAGCCTGGAATATTGTAAAGGACAGTCCGTTGTTGACATGTCATTATTCGACAGATGCTGTTTCTGCAGGTTCGAATTAGGGCTGGCCATGTACGGATATTTTTCTCTGGTTCGGTTGCATTCAGCCGGGGCAGGAAATATGCCGAAAGGGACACATTTTCATTGCAAAGAGCAGCATGGAGTCTTTTTCCAGGGAGGCAGATAAGCTGCTTTAGAATTTATTTTCTGCAGTTGAAGAGCAGCGGTCTGCCAACACTAATTAGTGTCCATCCGAAAACGGCAATTTTCAGCGTTGATTTTTTAGGCTGAGGTAGTCGGATAAAACAGGCAACTGGCAGGACTGGGATTGGGAACGCTTTGAAGCAAGACTCTTTGACGTATCAGAGTTTATGCGTAACATCCACATGAGCTTTGCCCGCTGGTATAACAAGACCTTTGAGCGTAAAGGCCGGTTCTGAGCAGACCGGTTCAAATCCGTGTTGCTTGAAGGTATGGACGCGGTTGTGGACTGCATGCTGTATGTGGAACTTAACCCGGTTCGCGCGGGACTGGTAGATCGTCCTGAAGAATGGAAGGGCTCCTCATATTACCTGAAGGACATGCGAAAAGACGAATGGTTGAAGGACGTACGCGAGATTGTGGGCATATCCGAAATACGCAAGGCACGTAAAGAATACCGTATGCGTCTGTATTACAGAGGAGAAGTGCCGACAAAAGATTATCAGCAGGAGATCAAATGGCAGGTAATACTCTCAGAACATGCCAGGGGATTTGAGAGCAGGGGAGTTTTTTTTGAAGCGTATGCGATATTTTACAGACGGCGTTGTGGTGGGCAGTGAAGAAAAGATAAAGGGGTGGCTGGGTAGACTTCGGGAGGAGGGACGTTATCTGCGCCGCTGCAATCCGATCCTCCAGGCAGAGAGTTTGCATTCGACGCTTAGAGAACAGCGGAGAAATTTTGTTGAATTGTGATAATGGTTGTATGATAGTGAAATAGAAGTTACTGTCCCTTCTTAGAAATACCCATCGGTGTCCGTGATTAAGTCAGTAGTATGCAGTCAACGCCTGCCTGAAGTACACTATTATACGTTTTATTGGCCTTGGATCAAAAAATAGATTTCGAACGGTTCGGATG
>CAZGEP010000256.1:0-4117 GCA_964524955.1 uncultured Planctomycetota bacterium
ATCCTGGTCCCGCCCGGCGTCACGTAGTACGCCCGATCTCTGATCGCGTTTAGATCCCAGCCGTTTTCTGTCCTGCACTCATCCGGCCACTTGATGCCGTAAGTGGTCTCCGCATCGCCCATCTGCCATGTGAATTCTCCGCCCGCAGGATCCGGCATCTGCCAGACTCCCCGCGTGCTGTCCTTGTACACGATCAACGCCGGATCTTCCTCCGGGTTGCCGCGCCGCTCAAAGTTAAGACTCGATCCGAAAAGAATGTGGTGAAACGGATAGGCGGCGGCACGGCGGCGAAAGGCGTCAACCCCGAAGGCGTCGAAAAGGGAAAACTCGTCGGCATAGATAACCGCGTACCCCGCCTGTTTTTTCGCCATGTCTGACGACGCCCAGGCGATTCGCATATCCATCCTTGGGAACTGAATCGTAGGCGTCCCGGTGGTGATGATCTTTGACTGTCGGTATTCCCGCGACGTTTCGCGTGACAGGTCCATCCCCCGGCAAACCCGCGTGTCAAAGAAGTCCTTGGCGAGCTCCATCTTGCCCGTGACGTAAAGCATCGGTTCAGGGTTGCGGGCGATACGGTAGCGCATATCTGTGAGAACGAGGTTTTCCGAGTACCCTGCGCGGGAGCATTTCAGGATGCAGACCTCCCGGCAATCGCGATCTTGCAAGTCCTCCAACGGTTGCTGCCAGAACGGCATAAGCTCCGGGTCAAAGCGGCCTCGATATGGCGTTTCGTAGTTTTCCGCGCGGCTGTAATTGACCTCCCGCGCCGCCCATTGCCAGGAAGGTTCCGGCTGCGTGATCGAAAAGATATTGCGGGTCAGGGCGCGTAGGTTAACGGGTTTCATTCGGTAGGTCTAAGGTTGTAAGGGTGGGCCATGCGATCCATATATCTTCCCGTACGCACATCTACGCTTATCAGTAGTGATTTATCATCTGCTGACCGACAGAAACTCATGCATCGGATCGACGGCAGATAGCAGCCTTTCCCGTGCTTCCTTGTGCCGTTCCTCGTCGCCCTCGATTCCCACAAATCGGCGGCCAGCTTGCACGGCGGCAATGCCCGTTGTTCCGCTGCCCGTGAACGGGTCAAAGACCAGCCCATCGGGCTTTGTCACTAGCTCCACAATCTCTTTCAGGAGCGGGACGGGCTTCTGCGCGGGGTGTCCGCTTTGTCCTGAGTGGTAGGCATTCCACTTGTAGCGGAAAACGTCGGAGCGGCTGCGGTTGATGATCTTCGCGCCGTCCTTGGCACAGAAGAGAATCATTTCGTAGGTCGGGCGGAGTTGTGATGGTCCGGCTGTTCCGATCCAGTCTTTATCCCAGCAAGCCAGAGACGATGCGGGGATGTATTTATCCGAGCAGGCTTTCAGGAGCATCGGCACGCTGCGCCAGTTCGTGAAGATCACCATGAAGCCGCCAGGTTTTAGAACGCGCCACGCTTCCGACATCCACGCCCCATACCAATATGATGCGTTCATGAGGTCCACCCATGATCCGCCCTTGCTTTTTGGGTTTCCAGTCGAAATAGCTCCGATCATGTAAGGCGGATCTGTAATCACGCCGTCAACGTGATTCGACGATAGTGTATTCATGATTTCAATGCACTCCCCAAAAATCAATTCATAATTTTTCATGGTCTTTTTCCTGAATTTTGGTCAACCATCCGCTGCTCGCCAGAATAGGCGAGAGCGGCGGCGATATATAAATCCGTCCGTTTTTTATTTTCTATTTCACGCATATATTTTCCGTTTTGCATTTTATGCTTCATCTCATTCTCCTGTGGTTTGTGGTTCATCCGCCGTTGCGCGGATACGGTCGATCAAATCATCGGCCAGCGCGTCCACCGCCTCCGCAAGCTCCGGGAGTTTGGCTGTGTTGTGTGCGCGCCATGATTCAATCGCTGATCGGTAGGACTGCATCGTTCGCCTGAAGTTCTCCATGATCTCACTGCGCACCACAAGCTTTCCCTCACCCTGCTTGCGCCTATTGCGGTGAATCCATACCTTTTCCTGTAGCAGCTCCCGTTGTAGGTCTGCGTTCGGACCTGTGACTGCTGCCTTTTGACGCTCCAAGACCATTGCCAGTATTTCAGGAACATGCCATCCCTTAGTATTGCTTTTGTGCGCCCGCAGCTTCTTGATCCAGTCATACGCCTGCCGCTCACTGATACCGACCTTGCGGCGGATGGTCTCACGCATGACTTTGTCGCTTTTGGTGTGTTCCGGATAGTCGGTTTTAACGTCGGGCATGTCCACGCCGTCTTGACGCAGTTCCTCAAGCTGTGCCATCTCCGGGCGAGTCAAAGGCTTCCCGCTCTTCAGCTTGGCCGTGAGGTTCTGGACCTGTTTGGCGGTGATCCGGGCAAGGTCTTCGTTTGTCAGTTCGGGGTTCATGCTTTCCTTCGCTCCCCTATGTACTCAAATCCTGCGCTTATGCAATTAGATCGAACTGTATTTGCAAATGATTTCAAACTGCTGATTCTACCGACTTTCGATGTTCGGCCAAACCTTGCAGTTCTCCATTTTTTTGACTTTGATCTATGGCTTATCATGGCTGGTGCGCTGGTTGTTGATATGAATCTGAAACCTTTATTCGTGTAGTGCTCGGCGACAAACTCTGAAAGCATGTTTCCGATACCCACCCCCTGAAAGTCGGGAAGAACAACCGTTCTATGCCCTTTTTTGAACTTTGAACACCTTGGGTGAGGGAAGTGAATGACGGATGAAAAAGCAACGGGCCTATCCTCCCATGTGGCGACAAAGCATTCAGCCCCTTTGTGAATATTGGTATCTAGATAGTGATGCGCTTTAAATATTCTCCAAGATGAAGTTGTTGTGCGGTAAATTTTAATGCTGATTTCTGGGCGTCGCCTTCGTAACCTCCAATCAAAGCGGCTTGCCGAAACGTCATATATCCAATCCGGCTGGAGCCAGTCGATAATGTCGTAATGGCAGGAAACCGCAATGAAGGGAGGCATTCCTTTTTTTCTAATTGCTTTTTCCAGCGCGGCACATCCTATCTGCGCCACGTTTCGATCAACTACCGATGTAAATTCATCGAAAATAACCCCTTTATCATTTTCCAAAATACTCTTTGCCAAATCGACCCGAAACTTTTGGCCGTTGCTTAGAACATGATAAGGTTTTAGCCAAGACGGGGGAGAGCTGAATCCAACCGAGTTGAACATCGAACAAATGTCTTTGGTCTGTATGTGATCGGCAAATCCATCTATTACCGCGCCCTTCCCCCATTTCTTGGATTGGTGAAAGTGCATTTCGGGAAACATTTGACTGGAAATGGTTGTTTTTCCCGTACCGCTTGCCCCCACGATCAAGCCTATATTCCACTCCTTTTCTTCCGTTGGCAAATCAACATTCCATTCGTGCCGAATCGTTTCGGAATTGTAGTCGAACATTCCTCTTACCTGCTGTACCCGGAAAGAGTCGGCTATTTTGGACTCTTTTACAATGTGACAACTCGGCATTTTATACCCTTTTCGGTAAGAAGTTGATAGACGCTTTCCTGTTCGGACTCATTACCGCATTCGGCAATCACCTCGCATACCGAGTGTATTTCCACATCGTCGCGTTCGTCCCCATCCCCGTCCTGTTCCAGCATAATATCCCCCATTTCATCCACGTCAAACCCGGCCAGTGTCAGGTCAATATCATCCGCAAGGTCGCGGATCTCCAGAGAAAGCAATTCAATATCCCACCCTTCGCCGATCTCTGCCAGTTTGTTGTCCGCAAGGGTATATGCTCGGCGTTGCGTGTCCGTCAAGTGATCCAAAACGATGCACGGCACGTATTCTAAGCCTAGTTTCTCCGCGGCTAGCACCCGGCCGTGTCCCGCTATGATTCCGTTTTCGCCGTCGATCAATACGGGGTTGTTAAAACCAAATTCTTTGATGCTCCCGGCTATAGCGTTGACCTGGTGCTCGCCGTGCTTTTTCGCGTTGCGAGCGTATGGGATCAGGTCGCCCGGAGCGCGGTGTTGGATTTTTGGTTTCGTTGCCATGTCGGTATCCTAGTTAATGATCAGGTTTAGCGTCAATCTTTTTGAGTGAGGGTCTTTTGTTTTACTTTGTGTCAAAAAGTGTCGGGGTGAGAAAAGC
>CAZGEP010000257.1:0-4027 GCA_964524955.1 uncultured Planctomycetota bacterium
GGCCCCTTTTAGGGGCCTTCCTCATACCTCCGGCTTTGCCGGAGGTATTGATTTTCTTTGCAAGAAAATCTCTCTGCGAAGCTGTAAAATCCATTCGTGCTTCCTGCATTGAAAGAGCAATCCTTCCAGCCTGCGCCTTGAGTTCAATCCGATGCGCATCCATCATCGCTCTCCAGTAGAACCGGTGGGTCTTGCGGGCTTTGAATGAGGACAATGGAAGACGGGCGTTGATACGAAGTGTTATGTAGTCGTCAATGGAATCATGGAAGTCACGCCTGGAGTGACCGTATTCCGCACCGGCAGAGAGTGTCGGTCGTCGGGACGGACCCGCCCTGTCCAGATAAAAGGCCTGTGACATGATTCGCTCAGCCGCTGCAAGCCTTGGATGATTGAGCAGTGCGATCTGTCGGAGCGCTGAACCGTCAGGAGCCTTCCAGGTGCTGAATCCATATTCTCGCCGATTCAGTTTGAAGAGAGCAGAGTCCGGCAGACCACACAAAATTCTAAGACGACTTTTGAGAAACGCAGCCCTGTCACTAAAATAATCACGTTCAGAGGTCGCGTTCTGAATATTTCGCCGCGCTGCCATGGATTTCAACCGCAGGGTTTCTCCCTGGCGGTCCAGGGACTGATAGTGATCTCGGATACACTTCTGCAGTCGAATAATTTCACCGTTCAACTCTACCAGTCTCTGGTAATAACGAATTTCAAAGAAAGTTTCTACTGCCCAGGAAACCTGTTCATTCAGCTCGTTGTCGACCACAGCGGAAGCAATGCGTGCCCGCCACATACCGGCCTCACTGAGCGCCAGATTTCTGCGAAAATCCAGCAGCGGCTGGAAGAGACCTATAATTCCGCGTGCAATTCCTTCGGAAAGAAAGTCTCCGCTTACGATTGTCGGTGAATCGGTAAGCAGCCCGACAACCGGAGTGTAGGCAACCGCCAGATTAAGTACCGGAAAGTTGTCCAGCCTTGCCTGTCCCGCCTCTGCCAGGGCCGCTCCGAGGAGCGCCCGCCGACGGTTAATTTCAGGGTTTCGAGCTGCTGTGAGAGCAATGATATCTTCAATACCAAGGGTCTCAGGCAGGTTGAAAATCACCGGAACCACCCGTCCGTTTTCATAGGAACTGCCCAGGATCTTATCCCCACAGAGCATACCAGGGGCGGGTTGAGCCGTATACGGCCGAATGGTTTGTGTCCGAAAGTCATACTGGCTGAGGTTTGCATACTCGCTTCGGTACAAAGCAAACGCAACCCGATTGGAGTCCAGCACTCGGATAAAATCAGCAATGCGGCTGCTGTGCGTGCAGAGTTGCTGCGGATTCTTACCGCCAAGCCCCATACGCATCAGTTTGATGGTATCATTCTCTGAGGCCTGCAGATAGACAACCAGCTCACGTTCAGCCATCAAGCCGGGAAGGTAGGCGCTTGCGGCGGAATGAGTAAGCTGTTTTCTGTGTGTAAAGACGATCTGTTTCTGCCTGGAAATCTCAAACGAAAATCGAAAGACATTCAGCGTCCTCCGGTCCGCCAGCCGCGAAGGGCCGGTTTCCACGGAACGAAAAATGGAAAACCGGGTTTCGGATTCCATCAGCACGCCGGACGGTTCGGATGATTCTTTGTTCAGAGATACCAGGCGCATGCTGCGCGGGTCAAAATAAAAGAGCCTGACCGGAAACAACTCCCCATCGTTCATTCGCAGAAAAACCACCCGGTTTTCATTCATCAGTGTCGAATCGGAAAAGGGTCTGTCTGATACTCGAACCCGTCCCTGAGAGATATCAAAGACAATCCGCTCACAGTTAGCAGACGTAAACTGGTCTCGCAGCATGCGCTGTCCGATCTGGATCGGCTCAAAGAGAGAGCGCTGTATATCTGCGCTGACTTCACGTCGAAACTCTGAATGGCCCTTATGTATACAGCCGGCAGCTACAAGGCTCAGCAACAGCAACAGGACTGCGTACGATATACGCGAGCCGGGTTGAACGGAAAAACGTCGCATAACTGCGTCCGTACTCATCACAATATCACCCGCTTCAATTTCGTCGTCCCTCCCCTTTCTGCTTGCTTCTCCGGCCTGTGGGGACGTGAAAATCCTGCGTTGTAGTGTTAAGACCGTCCTCTGTTTATTCCGCATCTGTATCGTCCTCGAGCTCCTTATGCAGCTGTTCAGCCATTTCATCCACATTGGCAAACTTCTTATCCACGGTCAGAATCGAAACCGTAATCTCAGGTTTTCGTATATCGTAGAGGTATTCCAGCGATCGGACGTTCTCGTACATCCGTTCTGCAACAACCTGTGCACCGTCCTCCTTAGTCTCGGAGAGCATCACACCAAATACATCCTCGGAACAGACACAGGTGATATCAAGCGTCCGAAGCCCTGAATTAAGTGCCTTGAAGACACTTTCCACGTAGTTCCGGTAATTATCATCACTCTGCCGGCGGACATCCTTAAGACCCTCCACCCGGACCATCATCAGTGTAAATATATTTCCGTAACGAGTAAACCGCGCAAATTCACGCTGCACTTCATGATAGAAAAACTGGCGGCTGTACAAACCGGGATAATTGCCCTGAAGAAGCAAGGTCAAATCAGACCCCTCTATACGGCCGGTCTGTATAGCGTTAAGAGCAGTCTCCGTCACCGTGTATGCAAAGATGGCTTTCTCAAACGTATCTTCGGGTGCAAAGGTGAATCCGCAAAGCAGGCACTGCCCCTCTACTTTAGGTTCCGCATTGACGCTGCCGCAGGAATGGCAAATAAAATAGCCGGATGGTTTTTCATAATCCAGTCCGATATGGCGCAGTGTTTTGTCGCACTTGGGACAGACCAGATCCGCCCCCCTGCGGTATTTCTCAATGGCATTCATGTGCCCGCAGGGAAAATGGTGAATAATTTCTGTTCGAACAATATCTATAGACGCACAGTCCGGGCAGACTTCTCTGAAGTTAATTCGGTAGTCGTCGCAGATTGCACACAGCCTCATCCGGTTCCGCAGTGTACGGGACAGGAGACCCCCTTCAGCCAGCTTTTCAAGAATTTCTACATCGCGCCCGGTATCACCGACAATTTCAGTTACATCCGGATAAAAATGACCGCGCGGACGGGATGGTTCCAGAACAGGTTCAATGCTCTTTACATTCCGGTTTTGAAGTTCGGTCAGAAAGAAAATAATATTCTGCTCTCTGGTAATTTCCGAATACCGACGCGTATCCGAGTATACCAGTTTTTCAATCCGGGCAGCGATTTCCCGGCTGTTAAACGGGTACACAATAAAATCTGAAGCACCATTATAAAACGCCCACTTACGGATATTATCCTCTTTCTTTCGGCTCAGAAAGAGTGTTCTTCGGCTGAACGTCAGCTTGTTCTCATCCCCGCTCGCATCTTCCGGTCGAAAATCATCAGAAAGCGCCACAACAAAAACATCCACATCTTCCATCTGCCCGCTGACATGATAATCATTTGTCTGCAACAGCTCCACATGCATATCATACGTCATTATATCTTTCTTTAATTTTTCTCCCATTTCCCGATCCCGGGAAATCAATGCAACTTTATAGGAAGGAGACTGTATAGCATTTACCATTTACGTGTATTCCTCCATGCAGAAACCGGCAGATACGGATCTTCATAATTCACACGGAACACTTCCATGATCACTGAGAAAAAACGAACCCACCGCGTATAGCCCTTATACACTGGAAAAAGCGGAATTGTAAAAACAAGCGTCCATTCGTCGCTTCTTCGCTCGCTGAATAAAAGGTGCACCCCGAATGTTACAAGGGTTGTAAACATGTATACCGCATACGTCACCACCCAGACAAACACCAGGACCAGCGGAAAACATATCAACATGTATCCAATATACATGGCATAGATCAGGGTCATGACAATAGAAAACAGGAACTCAAGAGAGACTTCAAAGCAGTTTCGCCAGTCATACTGCCAGAATTTAAAGATGTCGGCATGCTTTCTGAAGTACGTCCGAAAGCCGGACATATCCCAGCGGAATCGCTGATT
>CAZGEP010000258.1:0-4008 GCA_964524955.1 uncultured Planctomycetota bacterium
GAATAGAGGGAATGTGCGTGTATCGGGATTCCCCCTGGATACCGTAGGCAAGATTAAAAACCATGAGTTCGTCTTCATGAATGTGGCGCTGTTTCTCAATTTCAAGTCGGTTGAAAAGAGACGTATCTCCCTCGACGATTTCGACATCATGTCCGTGTGCCTCCAAAGCATCGCGGACACCCTCAATATCGCTCTCCTTGTAAAACTCACGGTTCTGCATACCCCGCTGCTCAAGCACTCGTGATTCCGGGGTATTCCGCACAATTAGAACTCGCATGGGGTTGGTATTTCCTTCCTGTTTAAGGCCGTTTTTTCAGTAGAATTCTATTCAGCAGATTCTTCCGGCTTTTTGTTATAATCGAAATCCCGTTTCTCATCATCATAATCAATTACATAGCCCTGCCACGAACGGAACCGCGCCTTTCCATCCGCATTCATATTGCACAGATAGTTGGGCATCACCGGGGTTTTGCCCCTTCCATTCGGCAGTGTACAGATATACGTGGGGACAGCCAGGCCGGAAGTAAAATTCCGCAGGTGTTCCATAATATTCAGACCGTCTTCAATCGTCGGCCGGAAGTGATTGATGCCCTCCAGTTTCTTGCAATTGAAGATATAATATGGCCGAATCTTGATTTTCAAGAGTTCATGGCAGAGCTTCTTCATCACATGCGGTGTGTTATTAATTTTCCGTAACAGCACGGTCTGATTGCCGATCAGAATTCCGGCACGGGTCAACTTATCCGCTGCGATTTTCGCTTCTTCTGTAATTTCCTTGGAATGATTGAACTGAGTGTTCAGATACACAGGGGAATGCGTAGAAAGCATGTCGCAGAGTTCATCCGTTACCCGCATGGGAAGCACGCAAAGCATCCGGGTTCCCAGCCGTTTCAGCTCGATATGCGGAATCGCGTCCAGTTCACTGAGAATCCAGTCCAGGAGTTCATTCGAAACCGAGAACGCATCTCCGCCCGTAATCAGCACGTCGCGGATCTCCTCATTTTCCCGAATATAATCCAAGGCCTTGTTGATATCATCCCTGGAATAGACCATGTTCTCGTGACTGATATGGCGTCTTCTCAGGCAATGGCGGCAAAACATGGCGCACGCATTCGTGATATTGATTATCAGACGATCCGGATAAAGCCGCGTAATCAAAGGGGCCGGTGAATTATACTGCACCGTTTCCGGATCCTTTTCCACTGTTTTGTCCATCATTTCCAAAATGGTTGGAATACTCTGCAGCCGCACTGGACAATTCCGGTTCTTACGGTCCATCAGGCTGGCATAATATGGAGAAATCGCCCACCGGTTCTGCTTTTCAACCTTACGGATTTCCTCTTTTTCCTTATCCGTAAGATCAATAATCTCTCCCAGCACATCCACATCCTGAATCGCATTTCGGATATGCCACTTCCAGTCGCTCCAATCCTCTTCGCGCCCCCCCATAATCTTCAACACACGGGCTCTGTTTTCGCGGTTCTGCGCACCCAGCTTCAATCCAGCGGGGATTGTGTCCCGCACTTTCATATAGCCCTGTATGGCTTTCTTGTAAGATGCGCAGCGCTCAAGCGCGGCCTTACGTTTGTCTTCCGTTACATTGAGCAGCGATTTCTCCACAGGTACAAACTTAGATCCGTGTTCTTCCGTCTTCTCTGACATACGTACCCCTTTCGGGTATAAAATTTAATAATAACGCATCCTGCTGTCTCGCAGGGATTTATAAAACGCCACCTTGGTTGCTATTCTGCATTGCCAATCCCTTTGGCAGATAACTCGAAAAAACGTCATAAGTGTATACAAAAAAATTATATACTCTTCAAAAGAGTGTCAAGAAATAAATTCAACATGCATTTTTCATTAAAGTATAGTATACCATCATCATATGCAGCGCCAACACCTTTTTACAAGGAGTTTTTCATGAAATTCAAGTGTCCGGTAATTGCTGCGTTGTTGTTTTTCTTAATGAACGCAGCGATTTTGAGCGCAGAAATCGAGCAACGGGACCTTCAAACCGCATTCATAAAACCGACCGCACTGGCCGTAGAAGTAGAAACAGCCCCGATCATCGACAGCAAAATCAATGACCCGGCATGAAGCAGGGCCGACTGGCTGCCGTTTAAATGGGCAGACGAGACCGTGCCCGGATACCCGAAAAGCTGGACCCGGGTAAAAGTAACCTGCGACAAAAAAGCTCTTTATGTGCTCTACAACTGCCGGGAGGTGGGTCGTTTTTCCAATAAAGCCAAAGGGGATTACAGTCCAAAGGTATCATCCGACGACCACGTAAGTCTGCTGATTTCCGCCGGTGAAACCAAATTGCCTCAAAAATGGCTACTGATAAAGATCAATCCCAACAGCACCAAATGGGTCAAAGTTTTCTCCGGCAGCGAGACCGATTGCAACGGTACGTATCTTAAAAAACTTGACGGGCTGGAAGCCAAAGCCGCGACCTACCACGGTCGCTGGGTGGTTGAGCTGAGACTGCCGTTTGCATCCGTTTTCAAGAATCCGAACAAAATGCCGGCACTGTGGAAGGCTAACTTTTTCAGAAAACGCACCTACCGCCACTGGAGCAATGTCCGTCCCGGTTATTACGGATACTCTCACTGGTATCAGGCATGGAAACAGTCCGGCGCCATCCCCTACTTTCAGCCGCATTGGAGCCTTTTCGGATGGCTTTACATTCCGACAGGAAAAAATCCTCCCGCACGCATTCGAAACATCAAACCGGGAATCGGCAAAAAACGTGATTTGGAAAAGACCGCAGCAAAGGAAAAAGAAGCCGCTACCCCGCTGCCAGGCTTCAACTTCTCGCAACAGGACCTCAACCATTTCTTAAAAGCGCCTACCGCATTCGTCAGACATGTGAAAAAAGATCCTGAAATAACCGGAAACATGACCGACCCGATCTGGGACCAGGCAACACCGCTGACGTTCCAATACATGGATCTGGCCATGCCTGAAACCCGTGTTCACAAAAACTCAACCCTGGTTCACATCCTTACCGATGATAAATATCTGTATATGGGCTTTCGCTGCCATGAAGACTTTATCACAGACATCTCTGTTAATTCCGGTGCCATGTGGCGGGACGACACCATCGATATCTTTATCGATCCGGGACGGACACAGGATTACAAGTATGCCCAGCTGAGCTTTAACACCCAGGGGAAAATCAACAAATCCTTTATGAAAAACGACAACCGGTGGAAACCCAAAAGCCTTGACATCAAAACCGGTATACATATTCATAAAAAAATGTGGACCGCGGAACTCAAGATATCCTTCCGTGACCTGGGTATCTCCCCCGGATCCCTGAAAAAACTCTGGGGCGCCAACTTCTACCGCGTGCGCTGGGCACGCAGGCCCTCGATGAACGAGACGCCGGGCTGATACAACTGGGATACCGCCTGGCGCTCCAACCCCCTGGTTTCCCCGCATGTTCCCGAATGATTCGGAAATCTCTACTTTGTAAAAGCAGATCAGGTCCAGCCGTTTCTTGCCGATTTCCTGAAAGAGAAAAAACTCGATTTAAAGAAAATGGGACTAACCATACACCACCCCAAACCCAATAAACCAGTCGTCCCGGTCGAAACAGCCTCCCCGACCTGCGGAAAATGTTTCGCAAACCATTTATCGGACAATTCCAGACCAAAGGCTCTGGCCCCATGCATCTCAACAATCCATCCGGTATCGCAGTAGATCCGTCCGGCAACATCATTATTGCCGACAGCGGCAATCACCGCCTCGCGGTATTCCGTCCGGACGGCGACATTTATTACATTCATCATTACTATCCGCACGGAAACACCGAAACCACAGTCAGCCGCATCTCACCAGATGGAACCATCAAAAAATATCAATACATTGAAAACAAAGTCACATCCGGGGCCGGCATCAAAGTAGACAGCCGGGGAAACATCTACCTCGGCCTGGCGCTCAAGCCCAGTCGCCGTAGGACCCTGCCTCAGCCCGCATAAACACTGGCTTCTCGGCAGGCCCCCG
>CAZGEP010000259.1:0-3994 GCA_964524955.1 uncultured Planctomycetota bacterium
ATCAGCCCGAGGGTTCCGGGTTTTACTACAAATTGATAGGAAATGTTCTCTCCACTGTCCTGTTCATACGGCTCCAGATCATCAAAATGCTGCGCAGCCGTGCTGTTTTGTGCTGCCATGAAAGCTCCTTCGTTAAAAAACAAATTTCAGATCTCATATTTCAGATTTCAGATTTCAGATTTCAGAAGTACATTATGAATTCTCAAATCTTAGATCTGAATCTCATTCTTCTGCGCCCAGCCGTTTTTCAATCAGGCCGGCTACATGGCCAAAGACCACCCGGTGTGCGTCATGCGTTGCTCCGCCCGCATGCGGGGTAATGATAATCCGCTTGTCCGTAAAGGACGCTGCAACCAGCGGATCATCCGGAAGCTGCGTGGACTGGTACTCCCCGCAACATACATCAGACCCCACGGCAGCAATCTTTCCCTGCGCAAGTCCCTTGAGTATTGCCTCCGGATCCAGGACATCTCCGCGGGACGTATTCGCGATCCGCACACCGTCCTGCATCTTTGAAATCGCATCCTGGTTAATCATTCCTCGGGAGGTTTCGTTCAACTTTACGTGAAGCGAAATAATATCCGACTTCCCGAGCAGTGTATCAAATTCTACCGGCTCAACCGCTGAATTATCATCAAAGACATCCGGATTGGTGTCAAAGGCAATCACCCGCATATCAAAGGCCTGTGCAAAACGGGCGACTTTCTTTCCCAGCCGTCCGTACCCGATAATCCCCAGGGTCTTTCCCTTGACCTCATATCCGCGGATATATGTGTTGACCCAGCTCTTTTCCTGCTGAACGCGGTCTACAAGAAACCGGAGTTTGCGGGATACGGCCATGATCAGCAGCCATGCCATTTCCGCGGTGCTGGGAATGGAGTCAATGAACTCCCGGTCTTCGTTGAGCGTGATAAATTCAATCTTCTTTTTTTCCAGGGCCGGAATATCCACATGATCCGAACCCGTGGACGGTGTGGCCAGGATCTTCAACCGGGATGCTTTTTCAATTATCGACGACTCGATCGGAAAAAAGAGGTGTGTGACCAGTATGTCGTATTCATGGATATGCTCCTCAAGAAACGCCTGGTCATAGCGCTGAAATGTGCAATCACCCAACTGCTCAAAAATCGCGACTTCGGGATATTCTTCTCTGGTGAATCCAATCAGCAGTTTCATTATTATTCACCTCTTTACTTCGATCTAATCCTTTTTCGAAGAATCAGGTATGTCTTTTAGTGTGGTTTTGTGGTTGGTGTGATACCCCAGCTTGACGCTGACGAACCTGGAATTCCCCTGATCATCAATGAACAGCCTGTGGTCACTGTAGACAGCCAAATGGCTGGGATAAAAAAGCGCCGCATTGTCCCCGCCGATCGAACGCGGCTTTTCAGAACGGTACCGCATGTCCTCGACCAGCGGCACCCCGTCATCCACGTTGCCGGTCCGGCCCACATGCAGGATCAGGTTGCCGTTGGTGTCCAGCACTGCGATCTGGTTTCGTATATACTCGGGAATAAAAGACCGCGCGAACGAATCCATACAGAAACGGGACTGCCAGCACGTGCAGGGTGGCGAGTCTTTCGAAAAACCAGCGCCTGGATACATCCATTCCGCGTCCTGGACCCAAAAACCGTTCAGGTTCTTCGGTACGTCGGGCTGTGCCGACTTGGGAAGCGGAATCGTTCCGCCTGAGCTGAGAAACCTCCCCTTGCCTCGTTTGAATTTCATAACACATCCACTCAATGGAAAAAACGGCTTTCCCTTGTATGCCCGGGCCTGTGCACTGAAGAAATAGATATCCCCCCGGTTATCGATCAATACACCACGGCCGCGCTGCGACCCCTTTCCCGCAATGTCAAATCCTACGGGTTTGCCGTGTTTGTCAAAAACATGAATCTCACCGTATCGACGACGCCCGGGATATATTTTTGGTACGTATTTGTTCTGTCCGGTATTCACCGCATTGCGATCTTTTGTTCTGCTCATTGCACCCTCATAGTCTGCTGAACTGTTGCAGGCATGGACAACGATTTCACCCCTGTGGTTTACTCCAAAACCGCCCTGCAGCCAATTCCCCGCTCCGCGTCCACCGGGGGTAACTAAAAGGCTGATCTGTTTCCCCAGCTCTTCGCCATAGTCAAACGGCACCTCCCGCATGCTGTCGATGCGATAACGGCCGATCATCGGATCAACCGAACGCAAAAGAATATGTCCGTTATGGCCAATCGCAATGTCCTCCGCCCGCATGGGCAATTTTACCGTCGTCATCTTTCCGGAATCCGGATTGATTCTCAGAAGCTGGGAGCCTCTTGAGCCCTGCTGTATGTACAGCATACCATTGCGCGAATCTACGTGCAGGCGCTGACGATAAGCTCGGCAAAAACGCAAACCAGCTTTTTTCGTCTGCTGGTTCCACGACTCAAGGCGTTTCAGCTTGCCGTCGTTGATCTCGAAACGTTCAATGCCGCAGGTTTCATCAATTTGAGTATGCCTGTTATTCCCATAGGACAATTGCGCCCAGATCGTTACCGGATCAGTCCAGCTGTCCACACATATCCGAAGCAGGTTCGGGTCACAAAAGTTGGAGGTAGCCTTTGGTCCGTAACGAATCGGCAGACGGTACTTCTGTTTCGGCTCTTTTGCAGCCGATTTTCCTTTAACAAAGGGATCGAATACCCGCAGCTCAGGATGAATAAGCTTGACTCTGCTCGGCCCCTGGCGCCCCTTTATGCTGCTTGAAGCAACATACAGTTCACGTGTCTTGTGGTGAACCTGAAGATATATCGGCTCTCTGACCGGAATGACGCCGGCCCATTTTCCCTCGGACGTAAAGATCTGCACCCGGTTATTCCGATGGTCTGCCACATAAAGGTACCCCTGGTTATCCACGCAAACGCTCATCGGACAATTGAACCTGCCCTTATCCTTGCCCGGCTTACCCCCCAGCCATGGTTCAGGGGATTTGTCCGAGGCAAAATCCATTCGGTAGACCACGTGTTTTTTCGGAAAGACCGCATGGTAAATCGATGCGGATCCGCGCAGAGTGTAGTCGGCGCACAGGTATAGCCATTTCCCGTCGGGTGAGAAAGCCGCGCTACGCGGCACAGTAAGTTCATCCGTTGTCGGACCGCAGTAACTGGCGCCGATCGTTTTCCCGTCCGGACCCCGAAATCTGGGACCCACTACCGGCCAGTCACCTGCGGTCCCATTGGTCTTCAGGCGACAAATGTATGTGCTGATACTGGCAATACATCCTTTGCGCACTGCAAACGCTGTGGCCGAAGTACCCCAGCTTGCATCCTTTCTGCCGATGCCTCCGCGCAACAGGGTCGAGGCATAGAAACCGGTCCACACAGGCGCCTTATACCCGTCGGCAAAGGTGTACTGTTTGATCTGCGTCATATCCTTGATCTTATCCGCCGGAAACGGGTACACTGTGCGAATATATTTGCCGTCGTGACCGAACAGTTTGACCTGTTCGATCCCGCCGCCCTCATAGATGTATACGCCTTCGGGCTGGGCCACCAGCTCCGGTATATGCCGCGTAGCAATGAATCTCTTGGGAAACCAGTCCAGGGACTTTTCATATCTGGGCTTCAGCCCAAGGGAAACACGGACCACTACACTGGCTTTATCATCCACGTATCGCTCGAAGTCATCCTTACCGTCCCAGATGATAGCCTGCGACTTGCTGCTCTTCTTAAACGGCTCCGGCGCGTTCGGTCCAAGCACACCCGAGGCCAGGTGGCGAATTATTTTCCCCTGAGCATCCTCGATCGCCACGGTCACATCGCAGAATCCCTTTGTCTCAAAGGAGATCGTGACCCGGTCTCCGTTGCGCGTGATGGAAGGCTTCTTCACAAACTCGAAGACCTCCTCCCGGTCAATGGTATAATCCTCCTTCTGCGTAGACTGCCAGAAACCGGGCTCTGCCCAAAGAAGACGCCACTCTCAGAAGTCAAAACATGCCGCAAGAATAACGTAACCGTTTATA
>CAZGEP010000260.1:0-3991 GCA_964524955.1 uncultured Planctomycetota bacterium
ATAACCAAATAATCTTGCGTGGATTACAGCATCACTGAAAGTAGCCACGCCCAAACGATTTTACATCCTCCACACCAAAGTGACTTATCTGCTCTTTGACCCGGGACGCGTCACTGTCTGTGGCAGCATATGTTTCCGGGCAGTCCACGTAGTATAGTCTGCCATGGATGGTGCGTTTTCCGGTTTTCACAGTGAAGCTGTCACCGTCATTGGCAGGATCTGCCACGTATACGGCGTTCTCAATCTGTTGCAGATCTCCGGCACGTGCATCACGGCAAGCTCCAGAAACAAGCAGGCAGGTCAAAAAGAGAAAAAACCAGTGGTTTGGATTTGCATAATCAGACATGATACTGCCTCCCCTGCATGTGGTTTTACTTTGCGGAACACTAAACAGTGAATTCTTTTCCGCTAACTCTTTCCCAGCGCAGCTCTACATATCCAGCGCGGCAGAGTTCAGTATCCTTCCGGGTTCTGGGACTGCCAGCGCCAGGTGTCTTCGCACATTTCCGTAATATCTTTTTCTGCTGTCCAGTTGAGTTCGCTGTTGGCTTTGGCCGGGTCTGCGTAACATTCAGCAATATCACCGGGCCTTCGGCTGGTTATTGTGCAGGGGATGTTCTTTCCGCTTGCCTTTTCAAAGGCCTGAACCATGTCCACCACACTGTATCCCCTGCCGGTACCGAGATTGTATGTCTGAATACCCGGGTTGGAATTCAGTCTTTCCAGGGCACTGAGATGTCCTCTGGCCAAATCCACCACGTGAATATAGTCCCGCACGCCGGTTCCGTCCGGAGTTGGATAGTCGTTGCCGAAAATAGAAAGCTGTTTGAGTTTGCCGACCGCGACCTGGGATACATACGGCATCAGATTGTTGGGCGTATCGTTGGGGTCTTCGCCGATTCGGCCACTCTTGTGCGCACCCACGGGATTGAAGTAGCGGAGCAGAATGATGTTCCACGCAGGATCCGAGACATGGACATCACTGAGAATCTGCTCGATCATGAATTTGGTCTGGCCGTAGGGGTTGGTGGGACTGAGCGGAAAATCTTCGCGGATCGGCACGCTTGCCGGATCCCCGTATACGGTCGCGGAGGAGCTGAAGACCAGATTTCTTGCATTGTATTTTTTCATTGCGTCGCAGAGAATCAGGGTTCCGGTGATGTTGTTGTGATAATACGCAAGCGGCATGGCAACCGATTCGCCTACGGCTTTAAGCCCGGCAAAATGAATAACCGCGTCAAAGCGTGTCTGGCTGAAGATTTCCTCAATGGCCTTTCGGTCCAGCAGGTCGGTTTTTCTGAAGTCCAGGGTTTTTCCGGTGATCTCCTGTACGCGTTTGACAGACTCAGGATTGCTGTTGGACAGGTTGTCCACAACCGTGACATCTGCGCCGCTTTCCAGCAGTTCCACGCAGGTATGGCTTCCGATATATCCGGCTCCACCGGTTACAAGTACGTTCATTGACAGTCTCCGATGATTGATGTTTTACAAAACTTCGAGTATACCGGCTGCAGGAAAAAAGTCAAGCAGGGAACTGCGGTTGTTGGTCTATGGTCGATAGTGGATACTCGATGGCTTACAATAGTAAGAACTGTCGTTTGGTGCTATTGTTGACAGATCACTATTCCTGATTCTATTCAATCATCACTGGTTTTTTCCACTTCTGGTTCTTTTCCGATTTTGGAAAAGATAACTTTTCTGTCTGGTAGATGGAGGATAATTTCTTTGTTTGTTTCCCGGGTACGGGCTTGGACCGGCTGGATGTCTGTATCGCCAATAGTAAAGACATTGAGAAAGTGAACTTCTTTGGGGGCAGGAGCGGGCGGAGAGATTTCGATTCGCCCGGAATAGCTTGATTTTTTTGAATTCCATCGTTTTGGGGCAAAGATCCGGCCGTTGACCTCAAAGGGTTTGGGCCTGGAAATGTGTGCGCCTTTGGGAAGCAGGGACTCGCAGATTACCCGGCTTTTGTTGTTTTCAATGAGGATGTGTTTTCCATCCAGCCGGGTCTTTCCCTGGCAGTGCAGCAGAAAACGGATGTTCATCGCAGGTTTTCTGGTGACAACCGTATCAAGTACGGCCAGATACCTGCCCTGCTGGTAGTAGAGGGTACGGGTGAATCTGTCCACCTTGTCTGAATCGTAAGCCGCAGTCACGTCTCCGGTTACCAGGGTGTAGTCGTCGGTTGAATTGAAATGGGTTATATCTCCGGTTTCGCACTGACGCGCGTTCAGGTATTCGTTCATGTTCCCCGCAACTTGAAATGTGAATGTCCGCTGGTTTCCGACATCCTCGGGATCATCTGGATCGGCGATCAGGATGGTGTTGTGAGCAATACTTTTTCTGTAGTACTGGAGGCGGTGTGGTGATCCGAATCCGTCATACCGTCCGGCTTCCACGACCATCGGCTTCCATCGGTAGATCTCAAAATGCCCCTGGTCAAAGTGACCATGATTGCCGAAGTAATCGCCGCACTTGAACAGAACAAAAGTGTCGTTGTCTTCCCACCCGGTAAGCATGACCACAAACCCCATGCCGTTGGGGCCAAAGCATCTTGATTTCGGCAGATCGTCGGGCTTCTTTCGGGGACGGGCTGGATCCACGTACAGGAGGCCGTCTTTATCCCAGATGGCGGACTGGCGTCCCTCAACTGCTCCTGGACCGTAGTGTTTTATGAGCATGGCACCGTATTCCGAAGCATAGGGATCACCGGTCTCAGCTGCATACTGAAGCGCAAGGGGGGCGTCCCAGTGTCGGGCGCGATTATCAAAACAATCTCCAAAGGGCGGATGGCTTCCATCGCAACGCGTGGTGTACAGGGTAAAGTAAAACATGTCATGGGCCCAGGCGTTCTGTTTTGTTGCAATGGTTTTCCACAGGTCTCTGCCTGTGGCGCTTCGCATCAGGGACAGAAAGGAGAATGTGCTTCGCACAATGTAACGCTGACCATACCCGAAACCGTTCTGCCAGGCCCCGCCCTGGTAGGCCCGTGCCGGCATCAGTCGTGTCATCCAGAACCGGCACCCGAAGTTGTAAAACGTTTCAGCGTCCGGATGTTCGCCCTTGAGTGCAATACCGGCGAATGTGAGTGCAGTGGCCCATGTGTACATGCGGGTGTGAAATACATGTATTCCCACCTGGAGTCTGGTGATCAGCCGACGGGAGGCGGTCGCAATTCGTTCAATTGCCTTTTTGCGTTTGGTTCCGAAAAATCCGGAATATTCAGCCAGCCAGTCAAAGGCAATGGATGCTTCTTCCAGCGCATCTCCGTCAATGGATATGCCTTTGTTGGTAATCTCTTTTTGTAGCATTTCGACCGCTTTATCCGCAGCATCTGTATCTCCGGTAGCCAGATAGTTAAGGGCCAGGCATGCGGATGTGGCAGTTCGTTCGGTCAGCGGTTTAATATACGGCTGCCAGATTCTGGACTCGGCCCGAGTCCGAAGCTCTTCGAGTGTCAGGCCGTTCCATTTGCTTTTTCGCAGAAATATTCGCGGCCGTTCCGTGCGAACCTCAGAAAACGGGATGGAGGCCAGGCGGGTGTTCTTCGCATCTGCGATAGGGGATCCGCTCAGGGGGGCGATCTTAGATGCGACGCGACTGACCTCGGGCAGTTTCTGGGGGGAAATCTGATAGGCGCGTGAAAGTATATCCCCGCTGACATCTTTTAATCCAAGGTCTGCGGCCAGTTCCGCGGCCATGATCAGTGCGCGGGGATCGTCTCCGGCTGCTTTTTCCGCCAGGCCTGAGAGTGAAGACGCGGGAATACAATCCCAGTCGATAACATGAGTATGGGTGCCTCGGTAAACAACCAGACCGTTCTTTTCCGCGCCCACTGCGGTTACAATCTTTTTTTCCGAAGAGGCGGAAATATTAATTTTCAGTTCTTTTCCTTGAGAGGAGACTTTTTTTATCTGTGTGTCCAGGCGTTTGACATAGGGGGAGACTCTGTTCTGACTGCACGCCAGGCAAAGAAGAAACGGTATGATGA
>CAZGEP010000261.1:0-3989 GCA_964524955.1 uncultured Planctomycetota bacterium
TGAATGTTTTTTCAGGATGATGGCAGTCCAGATCGATATCGCAATCGTAATCGGTATCGTAATCGGTTCCGGCTGTTTCAAAAGGATAACAGATATTAAACTACGAAATATACAAAACATACGAAAAAATAAGTTCTTTTTGTTTTTCATCCTGTCAATCCCGTCAATCCTGTCTACTATTTTTTCGCAGTTCAGAACAACAAAAAGAAAGAGAATTGGACAGGATTTACAGGATAAACAGGATATAGGGATAAGGACGCAATTTGTGTCGGCTGTTTCTGGATGCCCCGGACACGCCGGACCATGATCAGTTGCATCAGAGGCGGTCTTTTAATAGCGTCTCTTGCGTCTATAGCGTTCCCATAATTCCGTTTATAAAGCTGTTCTTTTCGTCTATTTCGTATGTTTCGCTGTTGAGAAATTTTTCGCGGTTGTTTTTCTCCGTGCCCCCGTGTCTTCGTGCGATACATACTCTTTCGCGGTTATCTTTTTTGACGCGGATTATCTTTGTCCTGCGGTGAGCGTTAATTACAGTCGATAGTCAATAGCTGATGGTTTCTGGACACCCCGGACGAGTCAGGTAATGATGAGTGGTCTTTGGTCGTTATCTTTATCCCGTTGATCCTGTTAATCCTGTCTGAATGTTTTTTTTCGTGCCTTTCGTGATTTTCGTCGTTTAATTTCTTAATCAGTTCTTTGTGCCCTTTGTGACTTCGTGGTTCCCAAGCTTTCAAGTCGTTATCTTTTATCCTTTGCTTACCAGCCTGCGGGCGAATTCGGCTGCAACCGGGTTGGTTCGGATGAAGTCGGCCAGTTTGAGCTGGCAGATTATAATGTCGCCCTGGCCTGTCTTTCGCCGGCCAACAGCGATCGTGGGACCCCAGACAGCTCCACCCAGACCGCTTCCGCTCATGATGTTTCCACTGCCCAGCACGGTTTCATATCCATCCGACAAAAAGGAGGACTCAAGCAGGGGGGTGACCATGTCTTTGTCCGAATTGTGCCAGAACTTGAAGTCATTCTCCTGGAATCCCTGAACCAGCTTGTGGCCGGTTTGGCAGCCGGCAAAGTGAACCGGCCGCATGCCGCATGCTTTGTTTTCCAGTGCTGCGCCGCCGATGGCGTATGATCCCGGTGCCAGTTCAAGAAAAACGGCACGAGCACCAGCCTGAACAGCTTTGGTTACATCTTTCTGGTGCTTTCGGAACATCGTCATGTCATCGATCAGGATCAGGTCGGTTGCGGAGGAGATGCTGCCTCTGGATGGCTGGATTCCCAGTACTGCGGCCAGCCGGCGGGCCGGCCCGTTTGTGCGGCCTATGACCCTGGTTCGGGTGCTGCTGACGGGTTTGGGCTGCGGAAAGACGGTCAGTTCCAGGCGATTCTGGGCCAGGACTTTTCCGCTGCTGTTTATCAGGGCTGCGGTTATGCTCAGGGATTCCCGTCCGGATGTCTTTGGGAGCCTGAACCGGATGAATCCCTGGAACTCGCTGCTGTTTACCGGAATCGAAGCCGATCTGCGGCCTGAATACAGTGTTTTGCCGCAATGCGTGACAAAATACTGGATCCGGGCTCCTTTGGGTGCCTGGTTTCGGTCATTGCAGACCCAGGTTTCGATGTTGACCTTTTCACTGGAAAAGAAACGGTATCGGTCTGTGCGCAGGTTGAGCGCAAGCGGTGCCAGGGCACGGCGGTATTCAAAGTACGCGGGTTTGGGTTTGCGGTCTACACCCATGATGGTCTTCATCCATCCCGAGGGAAAGGCGTCAATGCCCAGGTGGATGGCGCAGGTATTCATCATGGTATTGCGGCGGAAGGCTTCGGTCATCAGACGGATGACCCATGCCTGATGCTCCAGGCTCGCGCGAATCCAGTCTTTGACGGTGTGCTGGGTTTCAAACCACATGTAGTGAAACCGGCCGGTCTGCGCCTTGACAATGCGGTCCGGTGTCCAGGTGTGTTCCTCTTCTGTTGATGCGGGCAGCCATTCTTTGGAATAGTGTTTTTTCATGACGTCCCGGCTGTCCAGGCCTTCGGCGCCGAATTCACCGCAGCCGATGTGCCAGCCGGTCTTGGCCGAGAGCCAGTATCCTTTGTGCAGCCGCCCGATGTCCAGGCCGTGGCCGTTGTACCAGCCGCAGTAGCAGTGGTTGTCCGGCAGTCCGGGAGAGGGCGGGTGGTAATCGCCGTCCACGGGCTTGATCACACGGTCCGGGTTTTCCAGGCGCACGGCCTGGTCTGCGGCCTGAAAGAACCGGAGCATTTCCGGCTTGGTCAGGCTCCGGTTTTTATTCTTGGCTGGTGAACGGTCGTGCGTGGGTTCGTTGACATAGGTGACCATGATGTTGCATGGGTGATTGCGGACCAGACGTTCCATTTCTCCGGCCTGACGGATACCTTCGCTGAACTGGTTTTTGCGCAGGACGCCGAAGATGGGAAGGTCGGTCTGGGTCATCATGCCCAGCATGTCGCAGTAGGTGTAAATATCATCCTGGACAGGCCGCTGTGTCAGGCGCATGAAGTTCATGTTGCAGATCTTGTAGAGCAGAATGTCCCGGATCAGCTGTTTCCAGTTCCGCTGGATCACGCACTGCTGAAGATGGCCCATGGTATTGGTTCCGCGCAGCCGGATTTCCTGATTGTTCAGAAACATTTTGCCGTTGGGGGTGCTGGTGTATTCCATCCGAAAGGTTCGCATGCCGAAGTGCGTTTTTTGGACATCCCGTTTGCTGCTGCCCGGGATCACGGACGCGATCAGGCTGTACAGCCAGGGGCTTTGTGCAGACCAGATGCGGGCCCTGGGTATGCGGATGGTGAATGTATAGTAATTGTCTCCGGGGCCTACTGGATTGGGCAGGGATTCGCTGCGGTCGCGAACAACCTGTTTGCGGAAGTTCTTTCCGTATACCGAAAGGGTTACGCAGGCATCCTGATCCTGTTTCAGGCTGGAATGGATGTTCATTCGGACTTCGGCATGCTCCAGGTCCGGCAGGGGGCGGACAAAGATGTCTTTGATAGCGATTTCCGACCGGATTTCCAGACAGACGTCCTGATAGATACCCATGCCCGGCGGGCAGTGATGCCATCCGATCTCCGGATCATCATAACCCGGGCCCGTAGCAGCGTAGATTTTGTCTCCGGTTTCCTGCGTATCCTGCCAGGACTTGTTGCCCATGCAGATGACATCATTCTCCACCCGCACAACCAGAATGTTTTTGCCTTTTTTAAGCGCGTCCGTGCTGTCCAGTTCAAATGGCGCAAAGAAACCCTCATGCGCACCGACAAAGGTCCCATTCAGAAAGACCCGGGCCTTGTAATCCACGCCTTTGAAGCAGAGGAACGCGCGTTTGTCTGCTGCGGGCAGGGACCGGACAGTGAGTTCAGTGCGGTAGAATGTCACGGCCGAGCCCAGCGGACCGCCGTAATGGGGAATGGTAACGGTTTCCCACTTGCCCTTGCCGGTGAGAATCCGCTGAAAATCCCGGCGGTCTTTGTCATCCTGCACACGCCACTGGAATTCACGTATTGGCAGGATGGTTCGGGTCTTTGGGACTTTCGGTGAAAGGTCCTGAAGGAATGTCTCATGTTTTTTAATCTCTTTTTTCAGCAATGCATTGAGCTCTTTGTTCGAGCGGATTTCGGGCCGGGGTTTGAATGCATGTGTTGCAGAACGGACCGCTGGAATATGCTTGTCGGGAAGTTCGGGCGGCTGGAGTTCGGACATGTCCACATGGTCTTCCACAAAGAGCGACCCGGCGATTTCTGCAAAGACGTCATTCGATGCTTTCCTGCTCATGGTTTTTTCCTTAACAGGTTATTTTCAGTAACTGAAAATAACGATTGTACAGTATAGAAATATCCGCGCAAGTACAAAGCGAAAAAAGAGGGTAAGCAGTCAGTGGCTTGACTGCGGTCAATGGCAGATAGTCTATAGTGGATCGGATGTTCCAGCCTCCATTTGCACTTAAATCGTTGTCACCAAAGCGTTT